>NZ_LYSO01000037.1:0-52726 GCF_001728935.1 Pseudomonas sp. AP42 | reverse complement strand
ATCAGGTAGATAGGTGTCGGCTGTCAGGCCGCCATCGCAGGCAAGCCAGCTCCCCCACTGGCCACGTAGTGCCTACAGGAGTGATTAGTTCACCCTTCAGGCACCTATGCCCTGGATACGAAACCCCCAGCGCGGGAAATGCACATGCACCGTACCACCACGCTCATCCGTGCGACGCAGGATCAGCTCTTCACGCCCAGCGAACAGCAACTCGCCAGCCACCGGATCAACGCCATAGTCGATAGCCGCAATGGTCACCTCCTGACCCACCTTAAAGCCGTTCAAATCCTCGAACACCTCATCCGGCAAAGGTGCCGGTGTAGCATTGCGGGCGATATCCAAAGCCTGCTCCGCGGTCATCTGACTGGCAGTTCCATGACCAAAACCCAGCACGCGCCCCAGCCAGGCCAGCACGGCCGGGTAAGCATCCACCAGCGGCGCGGTGACCGGCGTGGCCTTGAGGAACCAAAGCGAGTGGGCCAAGGCAAAGTCGGCAATCGACGGCGCGCCGAACAGAAAGTCGCCGGACTCGCGCTGCAACTGTTGCTCCAACCGCGCCATGATCGCCGGCCATTGGTGCTTGGCCAGTTCAGCCGGGAGCTTGCTCGCCGTGCCGCCACTGAACAGCGCGGCGCGGTCAGCGATAAAGGCCTTGATGGCCTCGGGCGGTAACTTACCAAAGCGCACCGCCACCGATTCGGGCTGGAATACCAGGCTGACGGCATGGGCGAACACCACGCTGTCGGCCCAGGTGGCGAAGGTCTGGGTGATCATTTCCTGGCCCAGCGGAAACAGGGCCGGCGAGGACTTTTCCTGCTCCAGGCGGCGAGCGATCAGGGCGGTGTCGCAATAGATATCCGCTCCCACCTGCAGCACCGGAGTTTTGCGGTAGCCGCCGGTCAAGGCCGTCAAGTCGGGCTTGGGCATCACCGGCGAGATGTGTACGGAATGCCAGGACAGGCCTTTAAAGCCCAGCAACAGCCGCGCTTTTTCCGCAAAGGGTGAGGTCGGGTAATGGTGCAGGATGAGCTCAGACATACGGATTTCCGCTTGGCGAATGAGCACGCAGATTACCGCGCAAACGGTCCTGAATGCGTGATGGGAACCTATCAGTCAGAGTGATGAGCCATTTGCGGCCAGGCATTCCTTGGCGCTCTTCTTCAACTTTTTGATCAGGCGCTCCTGGCGCAGCGCCTCACCCTTGCTCGCGCATTGCTCGGTGTACACCAGCGCCACTGCGGGGCTGGACAGAAAAAACCGCGCGCCCTTGCCGCTTTGGTGCGAAGCGAACCGGCGCACCGGGTCGTTGCTGATGCCGCAATACAGCGCGCCATTGGCGGCGCGCACCAGGTAGACATACCAAGGCTTGGGTTCAGGCGTACTCACGGACAGGTTCGGCAAGGCAAAAGGGGCGCGCAGTTTATCAACGACTGGCCTGGAATGCCTTCAGGCCTTTGTTCGCCTGGGCGCGTACGGCGTTGCGTACCAGCGGCGTCCAGCCCAACAGCAGGCCCTTGGTGCCCAACGCCTGGCGCGACCAGCGCCACAGGTCGAAGTGGTCGTGGTGCTCGCAGATCTTGCCGTCGCGCAACACAAAACGCGCCTGGATATCGTTGACCACCGTATTGCCGGTTGCGCTGAACAGGTAGGTGGCCACCCAATGCGCACTGCCGGTGCGCTCGTCGCTGCGCACCTGGTCGAAGGTCAACGAAAAGTCCTTGGCACGGGTGGTGAGCATGCGCCACATGTCCCCTGCGTCACGGCCTCGCAGTTCACCAAAGGCCGGGTCGCTGAACACCACGTCATCGCTGTAGCAGGCGACCATGGCCTCGGCATCCAGACGCTGGAAGGCGCTGTAGAACTGGCTGATCAGGGCATTATGGGCATCACTCATGGGCAGGCTCCGCAGGCGTCAAAAGAGTAGGCGCACGATAAGCCGCCCAGGCCGTCATGGCTACTGTCATTCGCCACGCAAATAAGCGCGCTACGGCGCTATCCCGGTACTGCGGGCATAAGCGAACAAGTCAACGTCGGTGGAAATACTCAGGCGCTGCATCGCCGTGCTTTTTTGCTTGCTGATGGTGGAGATGCTGCGGTTGACCTGGGCTGCAATCTGGCTGACGGTCATGCCGCTGGCCAGCATGCGCACCACTTCGCGTTCCTTGCCGGACAACTGCGGCTCCTGGGATTGATCGCCAGTGCCGGCTTCCACCAGTTGCACCCGCAGGCATTCGCTGGCGAAGGTCTGGCCAGCACACACCGCCTTGATCGCCAAGGGCAACTCCTTGGCCGAAGCACTTTTGGCGACCACTGCCCTGGCGCCGTGGGCAAAGGCTGCGCGTAACGTGGCGACGTTGGCGAACATGGTGACCAGTACCACCGGCAACTGCGGATACTGGCGCTGCAACAGGCCCAACAAGCAGTAGCCATCGGCCTGCTGGCCGCCTGGCATGGCGAAGTCCGTGACCAGTACGTCGCACGGCGTGCGACTGAGCACGTCGAGTAACTGATCGGGACCGTCGGCCTCACCGACCACTTTGCACTTGCCATTCGCCTCGATCACAACTTTCTGTCCGACCCGGACAATAGGGTGATCGTCAGCAATAATTACTCGAAGCATAGGCACCCACGAATGATGGCAACTTGAATCCGCGCAAAATACCTCTGCCTGCGATCATCAACAACTGCTAACAAAGAGGCGCTTGCGGCCGAACCCAATGTTCAGTAGTGGCTGTTTTTTGGACTACAACACAATAGGAAAATACCTACAGCCAAACTTAGACCAACGACCAGGTATAACGCTCTGCAACAGCATTCTTCACAACTCAGACAGATACTCCAGATAAGCGCACAGCCGTGCTTCAAACACTTCCAGTTGCGCCTTATGCGTAGCGACACCCTCGGCCTGGACCTGCTCGATCAAGCTCACGGCACTGGATTCCAACCCCGTGCCGCCCAGAAATACCAGGCTGCCCACCAGCCGATGCAGACGCTCGGCGGTCAATGGCGCGTTCAACGTCACACGGGCATGACGTAACACCCGCTGGTCTTCCCAGGCCTCCATCAACAGGGTTTCCAGCATTTGGTCGACGACCAGGTCGCTGCCAAACGTGGTCACAAGCGTGGCTCGGGTGGGCCAGTTCGCCACCGCAGCAGCAGCGTATGGCTCGACAGAACGGCCTTCCCCGCCCGGTAACCAGCGCACCAGCACGGCGTGCAGTTGTTCAAGGGTCAGGGGTTTGAGCAGCCAGGCATCCATGCCGGCCTTGCAGCAACGTTGGGGGCTGTCGTTTTGCAGGTTGGCGGTCAAGGCAATGATGGGCACCCGCTTCAACCCGTGCTCGCGCTCATGCTGGCGAATCGCACGGGCCATGCTGTAACCGTCCATGAAGGGCATCCGGCAATCACTGATCACCAGGTCGAAGGGCCGGTTGGTAAAGGCGTCCAATCCCATAAAGCCATCGGTGGCCAACGCGTGTCCGAGCCCCAGTTTTTGCAACAACCAACCCAGCAACAGGCGATAGGCTGAATGATCCTCCACGACCAGAACATTCAAGTACTGCCAATGAGGCGGGGGAGAAAAAGGCGGTTTGACTGTCCGGCTCGCTCCTGCGGTTGAACCTCCTGGCGAACCCATCAGTACCTCTTCGTGGTGATTAATTCGGCAGCCATCCAGGGCACTGATACAGCAATGCCAGGCGCACCCTTTTGATTGTTATCGGCTTTCAACCTATAACCTTTTGAATGGCCTTACGCCGATACAACAACTACGAAAAACGCCGCGAAAATCTACCGTCCCGCACCGCGTTTACAGCCCAACCCGCCAATGTCGTATTAGTTGTATTTCCCCCTCAAAGCCCCCTCGCTAAATTGTGCCCACCCCAAAAGAGGGACGGTTTGCCACTTCCCGGCAACGCAAAAAAACAGTGAGAACGCCACCACGCCAACCACTCGCCCACACAGGGCCGAGCGCTGACCTGTACGCGTCTCTATCTGCCAGACTGCAATGGAACAATTGGAAATGAAAACCCCTGTATCCCTGTTGAGCAGTGCCCTGCTGCTCACCATGACATCCTCGGTGTTTGCCGCCAGCAGCGTCGACCTGAGTGTCAAAGGGTTGATCACGCCCAGCGCTTGTACACCAAGCCTGCCAGGTGATATCGACTTCGGAAAAATCGCGGCAAAAGACCTGAATATCGACACCGGTACCTTGCTTGAACGCAAGACCGTGCCACTGAGCGTGAACTGCGATGCAGCAACGCTGTTTGCCATCCAGCCCATCGACAATCGAGCCGGCTCTGCGGTTAACAGGTTTTACTTTGGCCTGGGCATGACCAACGAAAACCAGAAGCTGGGGCGGTATCTGCTGGCGTTCACCAACCCGGTGGCCGAAACCCCCTCCACCCTGTTGGCCATGTACAACGCTGACGGGTTCTGGGTGACGCTGCTGTCTGACGAAGTCATTGGCCCCCACGTACTGGTGGCGCTGGGTAGTCGGGGCGACAGCGGTTGGGCGCCTCACCCTATCAAGGACGCGGTCATGGATGTCACGCTCGAAGCGACGATTAATCCCGCAAAAGACCTGACATTGACCGACGAAGTCGCGATCGACGGTTCCGCGACCTTTGAAGTCAAGTACCTGTAAATGGACGCCTCCCACATGAAAACCTGCATGCCCCTGCTGGGCGGTGCCCTGCTGCTCGCCCTGTCCAACGCCGTGTGCGCCGCCAGCAGCGTAGACCTGACCGTCAAGGGCCTGATCACGCCCAGCGCCTGTGCGCCCAGCCTTTCCAGCGGCGGCCTCGTCGACCACGGCAAAGTCGCAGCCAAGGATTTGAAGCCCGACCACTGGACAATGCTGGACAACCACACCCTGCAACTGGCGATTACCTGTGATGCGCCAACCCTGTTGGCTCTAAAGGGCATCGATAATATCGGTAACGCGTTTGACTCACGAAACAGCTATGGCTTGGGTTTGGTTGGCGACAAGAAATTGGGCGAATACCTACTGGCGCTAAGTAATGCTATGGCTGACGGCGCGGTGATCTCCACAATTGAATCTGTCGATAACGGTCTCACCTGGCATGAAAGTTACCCAGGTGACGCCTGGCCGATTACCTCCCACGCTTCGTTTGGCGATCGCTCCTCCGGCAGTTGGGCACCCTCCCCGGTCCAGCAGGTCACGGCAGACCTGATGGTGCAAACCGTGATCGCTCCCACTGCCGGCATGGACCTGAGCACAGAAGTGCCGATCAACGGCTCCGCCACCCTTGAAGTGAAATACCTGTAATCGCCAACCCACCCACAGGACGTGACCCATGGTTAGCCCCCTCACTACCCTCACCGCGACATTGTTGCTGATCGGCGCCGGCCCGGTATGGGCCGCCAGTAGCCAGGACTTGACGGTCAAAGGGGTCATCACCCCCAGCGCCTGCGCGCCCGTGGTCTCCGGCGGCGGCACCGTCGACTTCGGCAAGGTGTCGGTCAAAGACCTCAATGCCGACACCTACACCGACCTGCCCAGGGAAACCCTGCTGCTGAGTGTGCGTTGCGAAGGGCCGACCATTTTCACCCTGAACACCATCGACAACCGTGCGGGCACTGCCGCCAGCCACTTCAGCTGGCACGGCCTGGGGATGACGCCCAGTGATGAAAAAGTCGGCGATGCCGGGCTTGGCCTGTATAGCCCGGTGGCCGATGGCATCCCGGTACGCACCATCACCTCCCGGGATGGCGGCGTGACCTGGATCCCCTCGGTGATGCTCAGCCACACCTTGTTGACGGCCGTCGCCGACAGCGACGGCCTGGCGCCGATTGCGATCCAGGCGTTGGACGCCGAAATACGCCTGATTACCCACATCGCCCCCGCCAGCAACCTGACGCTGACCGACGAAGTGCCCATCGACGGCCACGCCACTGTGCAAGTCAATTACCTCTAAGGAGCCTCCCGATGAAAACCCGATTGACCACCCTGGCCGCCAGCGTGCTGCTGCTTCACTCGGCCAACACCTTCGCCGCCTCCAGCGTGGACCTGACTGTCAAAGGCCTGATCGTGCCCAGCGCCTGCACACCGAGCCTGTCCGGTGGGGGAGTGATCGACCATGGCAAGATCTCCGCCAAGGATCTGAAACCGGACAACCCGACAGTCATTGGCAACCATACCCTGATCCTAGCCGTCAATTGCGACGCGCCAATCAAGTTCGCCCTGCACTCGATCGATAACCGTGCCTCCTCAAGTATCGGTTCGAATTACGGCCTGGGCTTTATCAATGACACCCAGAAGCTCGGGGGATACAACCTCACGCTGGCCAATCCACTGGCAGAGGATGGTGTAGTGGTGCAACCCATTGCATCGTACGACCAAGGTAATACCTGGTTTAAAGAAAAGTTCTGGGATTCGGGCCTATACATGTCGGTCGCCGCAATGGATGACGACAGCCAGCCGTTACCTGTCAAAGACCTGCTGGTCGATCTGCAAGTACACACCTTCATCATGGGCACTGCCGGGATGGACCTCAGCAACGAAGTCACCATCGACGGCTCCGCCACCCTTGAAGTGAAGTACCTCTGACCCATGGCCGCCCCGTCCTTGAATAGTGGCAGGCATGGGCGGCGTCTGGCGTTGCCCATGCTGATGGCATGGGGGCGAAATGTGGTCATGGTGCTTGGCCTGGCCGCGATGACCGATGCCCAAGCAGCGTCGGCTGTCGACCTTACGGTTACCGGCCGGGTCACCCCGGACGCCTGCCATATCGAGCTGACCAATGACGGCACCGTCGATCACGGCAAGATTCCTGCCCACAGCCTCAACGCCGACGAGTTCACCGTGCTGCCCATCCAGACGCTCGACCTGCGTGTGCAGTGCGCCAGGCCCATGCTGTTTGCGTTGGTGGGCATTGACGAGCGCGCCGACTCCTCGTCGGCCCCAGATTATTTCTACGGGCTGGGCAGGAATATCCACGTCCCCGAAGAGCGCCTGGGTTCTGTGGCGCTGGCCTATCGCAACGCGGTGGGCGATGCGCAGTCCATGCAGGTAATGGCGTCCAGCGACAACGGTGAAACCTGGTCCCAGGAGCCCAATGCCTACCCCCGCACCTACATGGCCTTTGCGCCAGTCGGCGACCGTCAACCGGACTTCATCGGCCAACTGACCGTCCAGGTTCAGGTGAGCACCGCCATCAACTTTTCCCAGTACCTGACCCTGGACCAGGAAGTCCCGCTCGACGGCGCCATCGTCTTGGACCTGCGCTACCTCTGACCGCCCCTCTTTATTGGCTAATGGAAACCCGTCATGACGACGACATTCTCAAACACCGCTGTCGGCCTGATTGCCTTGCTCTTGATGCTCGGCGACCAGGTTAAAGCCGACGGCATGGTCCCGGACACCTCCGTGGTGATCGTGCACGAGGCCGAAGGCGAAGCGGCCGTGTCGGTGACCAACACCGACAGCCAACTCGCCCTATTGCATGTGACCTTGCAGGACATTCCGGAAGACACCGAACCGCTGCTGGTGGTGACACCGCCGCTGTCACGCGTCGAAGCGTCCAAATCCCAGCTGGTGCGTTTCATTCTGCAAAACCAGCAACCGTTACTGACCCAGCGGCTTAAACGCGCGGTGTTCGAAGGCATGCCCCAAGGCCGCGCCGCCACAGCCGCCGGGCATGCCCGCGTGGGCGTGACCGTGCGCCAGAACCTGCCGGTGATCGTGCACCCCAAGGGCCTGGCGCCCAACCGTACGCCCTGGACCGACTTGACCTGGACACTGCGCGACGGCCAGTTGCAGGTGCGCAACGACACGCCCTATGTGGTGCGTCTCGCGCAGGAGTTGTTACTGCTGCCAGGCGACGGCAAGGCCCTGCTGCCGCGTACGTATGTGCTGCCCGGCGAAGCCTTGAGCGTGCCGGCCAGCAGCAGCCAGGCCAAGACAGTCAGGCTGCAGCCGGCCACGGTGTACGGGTTTGCGGTCAAGGCTTACGACGCACCAATCAGCTTCTGACGGAACACCCCAGGCGGCGTCCCCCCCCTGCGCCGCCTGAGTAACGAAGTGACGGCTTGTTGATCGTCACCAGAACGCCCGGCCCACAAGGGCTGCGCGTTCACTATTCGAGTACCTTGCGTGAAAACAGTATTGAGTTACCGTGACGGCGAAGCCGTGCCCGCTCCCTCTGCCAGCCCTGCCCTGGTGCTGGCGTTGCTGCTGTGTGCGCTCATACCGGCCAAGGTGTGCGCCGAAGATTCCAGCCCGTCCGGCTTCGATGCCCAGACCTTGCAACAACGTGGTATCGACCCACAGCTGGCCAGCCTGTTGCTCTCCGCACCGCGTTACGCGGCCGGGCAACACACCGTCAACCTGCGCGTCAACGGCCAGCGCCGTGGCCGGCTGGCGGTGAACTTCGATCAGCAAGGCAATCTGTGCTTTGACCGCGCCTTGGTGGACGCCGCCAATCTGATGCCGCCCGGTGAAATCGAGGGCTGCTATGATTTTCTTGCGCGCTACCCGCAAACCCTGGTGGAACCAGACCCGGCGACACTGACGGTGTCGCTGGTGGTGCCCACCGACGCCCTGCGCCCCGTGCAGCAGGATATCTCCGGCTACGAAACCGGCGGGTTTGCCGGCCTGCTCAACTACGACCTCAGCGGCTTCTACAACCGCTTCGGCGATGACGCCAGCCGGTTTGGCTCGGCCAATACCGAGGTGGGATTCAATGCCGGCGACTGGATCGTGCGCAGCCGCCAGGTGCAGACCTGGCAGGATGGCCTGTCACGCAGCACCCATTTGCAAGCCTATGCCCAACGCACCTTCGCCAGCCACCAGGCGGTGCTGCAAGCCGGGCAAATCAACCTGTACAACCCGGTGCTGTCCGGCGCGCAGATCACCGGCGTGCAGGTGCTCACCGAGCACGCCCTTCAAGAACAGGGCCAGGGCGCGCTGATCCAGGGCATCGCCAACAGCCCGGCCCAGGTAGAGGTTCGCCAGAACGGCGCGTTGATTCATTCCACCGTGGTGCCCGCCGGGCCCTTTACCCTCACCGATGTGCGTCGCTTGAACACGCGCTCGGACGTTGAAGTCACGGTCAAGGAGAGCGTCGGCGGTGAACGACGCTTCACCGTGCCAGCGGCCATGCTCGGGCTTGGGTTGCCAGCCCCGGGTTACTCCGTGGCGGCGGGCCGAGTGCGTAATGTGGGCGATGCCAAAGGCGAGGATCCGTGGGTAGTCAGTGGCGGCTGGACCGGCGCCCTGCACCCGCAATTGACCCTCGGCACGGGCGTGCTGGCGGCCAGTGAATACCGCTCGGTGGGCGCCAGCCTGGGCTGGCTGCCGTGGCTGGACAGCCAGATCCAGCTGTCCACGCAAGTGTCCAACAGCCAGGCGCAAGACAAAGTCTCCGGGGTACAGACCGATCTGTCGTGGTCCCAGCGCCTGGGTGAGCAGTGGTCGATCAGCGCCGCCAATTCCTGGCGCAGCATCGGCTATCGCGAGCTTGAAGAAAGCACTTACGCGCGCGACGACAACAACCGGGATTCGCGCTACCGCGACCAGCAAAGCCTCAACCTGGGCTGGTCCCATCCACGTCTGGGTGCGTTCAGCGCCGGGGTTTCGCGCTCGGCCAATTTTGCCGGCGACAGCAGCAGCCGGGCGCTGGCCTCCTGGGGCACGAGCATCGGTGCGGTGTCGTTGTCGGCCAGCGCCGAGTGGCAAATGGGCGGCGACCAGCAGCAGGACAACGCGGTGTACCTGAATATCAGCGTACCGCTGGGCGAGAGCCGTCGGCTGCGCAGCTGGGTGCGCAATTCCGGCGGCGAAAACCGCACCGGCCTGGGCATCACTGAACAGATCGACCACCAACTCAGCTACCGCGTCAGCGCCGAACACGACAGCAGCGACCATCAAGTGGAAACCACCCTGGGCATCTCCGCGCTGCCACGCTACAGCCAGCTAGACCTCAGCTACAGCCGCTCCGACGCCGAGCGTTCCAGCTATCAAGGCGGTGCGCGCGGCGGTGTGGTGCTGCATGGCGACGGTATGACCTTTTCCCCCTACCCGGTGCGCGACACCTTCGCGCTGGTGTCGGTCGGCGACATGAGCGGCATCAAGCTCAGCACGCCCAGCGGCCCGGTGTGGACCGACTGGCAAGGCCAGGCCGTGGTGCCGCAGGTCGCCGCCTACGGGCGCAGCCCGGTGGAAGTGCAAACGCGTTCATTGCCGCGCAACGCCGATATCAACAACGGCCTGGCCATGATTTCGGCCGGCCGTGGCGCCGTGGACCGCGTCGAGTTCGGCGTCGGCCTGACCCGCCGCCTGCTGCTCACCGTCAGCACCGACCAGGGCGCGCCGCTGCCGGCGGGTGCCTCGGTCAGCAGTGCCGACGGCGAGTTCATCACCCTGGTGCAGGAAGGCAGCCAGGTGTTTCTACCCAATGTGCTGGGCCAATCGACGCTGTGGATAACTACGCCCCAGGGCAGTCGTTGCCAATTGCGTTATTCGCTGCCGGAAAAAGCCGACCCCTCGGTGTACTTCGAAACCGCCCCCGCACGCTGTCACGCACCTTGAGGATTCCCGCCATGTCCCTTGCAAGCTGTTTGCGTCAACTGTGCCTGGGGCTGTTGGTCGGCGTCGCCGGCACAGCCCAGGCTTTTGAAGAATGCCAACTGAACGTCAGTGAACCCTTGCTGGATTTGGGCCTGATGAGCCGCCTGGCCCAGAACGACAGCGCACCGCAACGCCTGCTCGGCGAGCGTCGACTGAGTGTGACCGTCAGTTGCCCCCAGGCCGAAGACCTCAGCCTGTTCTACCGGGCGCAAGCTGCCAACCCACAGCGCTGGCAGTTTACCGAGCACGGCAGCTACGCCATTGAAGTCGGGAATGCGCTGCTCGACGGCCGCGCGGTGGAGCTGGGTGTGCTGCCCGCCGTGGGGCAGGCGCCCGTAGCCACCGGCAGCGTCATGCAATGGCGACCCGACCACGGCATCGCACCGGTGGAACGGGGCGTGGTGCTCAACGGAAAAACCCTGGCGCTGCAATTGACCCTGCGCGCCTGGGCCGACCCTGCCGCCACCCAAGTACGCGATGCGACCACCTGGGAAGTCGCCGGCATGCTGTATGGCCCGCGCCACGGGCGCTACCGGGAACTGACACTGCGCGCGCACTTCGCACCTATCGCCTGCCTGCCGAGCTTGTCCGACCAAGGCGTGGTGGACTACGGCACCCTGTACGCCAAAGACCTCAACGCCAGCACTGAAACACCGCTGCCCACCCGCACCTTGCGCCTGAACGTGACCTGCGACGCGCCCATCCGCTTCGCCCTGCGCATGAAGGACAACCGCGACGGTTCGGCCACGGGCGGCACCGATGAAACGGCCTACGGGCTGGACCTGGATGCCAGCCGCAACAAGATCGGGCGCTTTTATCTCACCATCGACCCGGCCGAATTCAGCGCCGATGCCTTCCCCACCTTGTACCGCACCGACTCCACCAGCAATGGCGTGGCATGGAGCAGTTCCACCGCGAGGCAAATCCCCATGGCGGCCAACAGCATCATGGGCTTTACCGACAAAACCGGCGTTACCACAGGGCCAGTCGCCCTGCAGACCCTGACCGGCACGATGCGTATCAAGACTTACCTGGCGCCGATGCAAACCCTGGACTTGCGTGACGTGGTGCACATCAACGGTTCCGGCACGCTCGAGATCGTCTACCCCTGAGCCCCCTGTAAGGAGTCCCTCCCATGAAAACCCGCATCCTTTCCAGCCTGTTGTCACTGGCCTGCGCGCCCTCGGTGCTGGCCGCCTCGACGGTAGACCTGAGCGTCCACGGCCTGATCGTCCCCGCCGCCTGCATGCCGCAGCTTTCCAGCGGCGGCCTGATCGACTACGGCAAGGTTGCCCAGCAAGACCTGAACCTGGAGACCGCCACGCGCCTGCCCTTGAAGACGCTGCATGTCGGCATCGCCTGCAATGGCCCCGTCCGCTACGCCCTTCGCATGCGCGACAACCGCGACGGCTCGGCCATGGTCAACAGCGAGATTTACTACGGGCTGGGGTTTGATAGCAGCGGCAACCGCCTGGGGGTTTACTCCATGACCTTCGACCCGCGGCAAACCCAGGCCAGCAACACCGCGCAGGTCTATGGCACCGAGTCCACCACCGGTGGCCTGGCTTGGCGCACCTCCAATCTCAACCCCATCGATATTGGCTCGCGAAGCTACCTGGGCTTTACCGACGTGGAAGGCAGCGTCAGCGGGCCCACGGCCATCGGTACCCTGGGGGGCAATGTCACGGTGCAGACCGTGATCAATGCCCGCCAGAACCTGGACCTGAGCGTGGAAACTGCGCTCGATGGCTCGGCCACGCTGGAAGTGGTGTATCTCTAGACCTTCTCGCTGGTGACCTGCACATAGCGCGCACGCCCGGCGCCCAGGCCGGCCACGATGGCACCCAGGCCGATCACGGCGAAGATCCAGCCAATGGCGGTCCAGCCGCCGGTCCAGTCATGCACCAGGCCGACCGCGAACGGGCCCATCGACGCCAGGGTGTAACCGATGCCCTGGGCCATGCTCGACAGGTTGGCCGCCACATGGGAATCGCGCGAGCGCAACACGATCAAGGTCAGTGCCAGGCTGAAGGTACCGCCCTGTCCCAGGCCGAGCAAAATCGCCCAACCCCACAGGCCCTCCAGCGGTGCATACAGGCAACCGAACAGCCCGCCGAGGGTCAGCAGCATCACCACCACAATCGCCAGGCGCTGGTCCTTGCCGCGCGTCGCCAGCCACGGTGCGGCCAGGGAGCTGAGCAGTTGCACGATGATCGAGCCCGACAGCGCCAACCCGGCTTCGGTCGCGCTCAGGCCACGGCCGATCAGGATCGACGGCAACCAGCCGAACACGATGTAGGCCAGGGACGATTGCAGGCCCATGTACAGGGTGACCTGCCAGGCCAGGGGATCGCGCAGCAAACCCTTCACACGATAGGCCACACGATGGGCGCCGTGCTTCTGCCCAATCTGGGGTAACCATACCAGGGCCGCCACCAGAGCCGGCAGGATCCAGAAGCCCAGGCCGATCTTCCAACTGTCGCCAAAGGCGTGGCTCAGCGGCACCGAGGCACCGGCCGCCATGGCGGCGCCCAAGCACAACGCCATGGTGTAGACACCGGTCATGGCCCCGGCCTGCCTGGCAAAATCACGCTTGACGATACCCGGCAGCAACACGCCGATGATGCCAATGCTCGCCCCGGCAACCAGGCTACCGAGGAACAGCCCCACCTCACCGAATGAGCTGCGCAGGATGATCCCGGCGGCCAGGGTCAGCAGGATACCGAGCACCACGCGCTCGGCGCCGAAACGCCGTGCCAGTATCGGCGCAGTGGGCGCGAACAGGCCCAGGCACAGCACCGGCAAGGTGGTCAGCAAACCGGCCTTGGCGGCGGACAGTCCCAAGCTGTTCGAAACCTCTGCCAGCAACGGCGACAGGCTCGACAAGGCCGGGCGAAGGTTCAAGGCCACCAACACCAGGCCCAGCAACAGCAGCCATGGCCGAACCACGCTCGGCGGCGCCTGCTGCACGCTGTCGTCGTCGGCTTCGGCATCGATCAACAGTTCTTCGAGTTCGGTCTTGCGTGGGGCTTCAGGGTTCATTGATCAACTGCCGGCAGAGGGATTTGGCGCGGTCCGGGTCTTGTTGTTCCACCGCATCGAGCAGCGCTCCATGCAGGTCGAACACCGCCTGGCGTCGCGGTGAGCGGTTCAGGGTCTGGCGCAGCTGCGCGCCGGCAATGGCCGAGAAGTAGTGGTACAGCTCGCTCAAGGCCGGGTTGTGCGCCGCGTCTACCAAGTGCTGGTGGAACACAAGATCGGCGCAGATATAGGCCTCCAGATCACCGTGATACCGCTCGGCGCTCAGAGCGAGCGCCTTGCGCAATGCCTCAAGGTCCGCTTCGGTACGACGCAATGCCGCCAGGCCGATGGCCTCCACTTCCAGAATCTGGCGCGTCTCCTGCGCCTGCTCCAACGTGCAATGAGACAGCGCCCGCATCGTGCCCAGCGGGTCGGTCATCGAGCGCAGGTAACTGCCATCGCCCTGGCGAATGTCGATCAAGCCCGAGAAGGCCAATACCCGCATGGCTTCACGCACGGTGTTCCGGCTGATCCCCAGCTCGGCGGACAACTCGGGCTCGGTGGGCAGGCGCTCGCCGATCGCCCATGCGCCCTGGGAGATGCGCAGGCGCAGTTGCTCCAGGGCCTGGTCAACCAGCGAGCGTTTGATCAGCGGGGCGATGTCTGTCATTGGATTTGCGCTTTCGTCCAATCATAGGATGAATTTTCCTACAGGCTATTCGGAGTTGCCTACAAAGGCAACGCACTAGGGTTCTTAGGCAGGAAAAGGAGCAGTATTTTCGATTGAAAATTACCCTCAGAGGGTAATTATTGGACGCAGGTGTCTTATGGAAAAGTAGAAAACCTTATGGCGGCCCAAGCCTCCTGAACCATGCCGTGTAGGAGCGAGCTTGCTCGCGAAAAACGTCAACGAGAACGCGTGTTTCCTGATTGAACGCGGCGCCTGTGAGTTTCTCGCGAGCAAGCTCGCTCCTACAAAAATCCTTGACTGAACGGCATTAGGCTACGAGGCCGGGTTTATTTTTTAACGCTCCATCAATGCAGTATCTGGCTCAAGAACAACCGAGTCCGCTCATTCTGCGGATTATCAAAAAAGTCATTCGGCGCCGCCTGTTCCACGATTTCGCCCTTGTCCATGAAGATCACGCGGTTGGCCACGGTGCGGGCAAAGCCCATTTCGTGGGTCACGCACAACATGGTCATGCCGTCTTCGGCCAGGCCGATCATGGTGTCCAGTACCTCTTTCACCATTTCCGGGTCCAGCGCCGATGTCGGCTCATCGAACAACATGATTTTGGGCTTCATGCACAGCGCGCGGGCGATCGCCACGCGCTGTTGCTGACCACCTGAAAGCTGCCCCGGAAACTTGTGCGCCTGCTCCGGAATGCGCACGCGCTCCAGGTAATGCATGGCGATTTCCTCGGCCTTGCGCTTGGGCATCTTGCGCACCCACATCGGCGCCAGCGTGCAGTTTTGCAGGATGGTCAAATGCGGGAACAGGTTGAAGTGCTGGAACACCATGCCGACTTCACGGCGGATCGCTTCGATCTGCTTGAGGTCGTTGGTCAGCTCCACGCCATCGACCACGATGCGGCCTTGCTGGTGCTCTTCCAGGCGGTTGAGGCAGCGGATGGTGGTGGACTTGCCCGAACCCGACGGGCCGCACAGCACGATACGCTCGCCCTGCTTGACGTTGAGGTTGATGTCTTTCAACACGTGGAACTGGCCGTACCACTTGTTGACGCCCTGCATCTGGATAATGCCTTCAGGGCTCACAGGCTGTTTGATTGCTTCGCTCATCAAAAAACTCCTAACGCTTGTGGCCAGTGTCGAGCTTGCGTTCCAGATGCATGGAATAGCGCGACATACCAAAACAGAAAATCCAGAACACCAAAGCGGCGAACACGTAGCCTTCAGTGGCCATGCCCAACCATTTGGGGTCGGCGGCGGCTTGCTTGACGCTGTTGAGCAGGTCGAACAGGCCGATAATGATCACAAGGCTGGTGTCCTTGAACAGGGCGATAAAGGTGTTGACGATCCCAGGGATCACCAACTTCAAGGCCTGCGGCAAAATCACCAGGCCCATGCTGCGCCAGTAGCCCAGGCCCATCGCCGCAGCGGCTTCGTATTGCCCCTTGGGAATCGCCTGCAGACCACCGCGCACCACTTCGGCCACATAGGCCGATTGGAACAGGATCACCCCGATCAGCGCCCGCAGCAGCTTGTCGAAGTTCATGCCCTCGGGCAGGAACAGCGGCAGCATCACCGACGACATGAACAGCACAGTGATCAACGGCACGCCGCGCCAGAACTCGATGAAGGTCACGCAGACCACCCGAATGGCCGGCATGTTCGAACGCCGTCCCAGCGCCAGCACAATGCCCAGCGGCAAGGCACCGGCGATGCCCACGGTGGCGATCACCAGGGTCAGCATCAGGCCGCCCCATTGGCTGGTCGCCACATTACTCAGGCCGAACACGCCGCCGTGCAGCAAGCAGTAGGCGATGATCGGGTACAGCACCAGAAAGCCCAGGCCGTAAATCGCCTTGCGCGGGAAACGCGCGATGAACAACGGCGCCACGCCGACGATGGCCAGCCATACCGTCATGTCCACGCGCCAGCGCAGGTCGACGGGGTAGTAGCCATACATGAACTGCCCGAAGCGCTGTTGGATAAACACCCAGCAGGCGCCCTCCTTGGTGCAGTCGGCGCGGGTGGTGCCCACCCAGTTGGCATCGAGGATGGCCCAGTGCAGGATCGGCGGCACCACCAGGTACACCAGGTAGATCGCCAGCAAGGTCAGCAGTGTATTGAGCCAGCTCGAGAACAAGTTGGCGCGCATCCAGGCCACCGGCCCGAAGACTTTGCTCGGCGGTGGCATGTCAGGTTTGAACGTATGCGTAGTCATGGGTGTGTCCTCACCGCTCGATCAGCGCAATGCGCTTGTTGTACCAGTTCATCAGCAGGGAAATGCTGATGCTGATCGCCAGGTACACGCTCATGGTGATGGCAATGACTTCAATGGCCTGGCCGGTCTGGTTGAGCACCGTGCCGGCAAACAGCGAAACCATTTCCGGATAACCGATACCGGCGGCCAACGACGAGTTTTTCGCCAGGTTCAGGTATTGGCTGGTCAGCGGCGGAATGATCACGCGCAACGCTTGCGGGATGATGACCTTACGCAGCGTCGGCCCTGGGCGCAGGCCCAGTGAACGTGCCGCTTCGGTCTGGCCATGGCTGACGGACTTGATGCCCGAGCGCACGATCTCGGCAATGAACGCTGCCGTGTACACCGTCAGCGCCAAGGTCAACGCCAGCAGTTCCGGGATCAGCACCCAGCCGCCGACGAAGTTGAAGCCAGCAAGCCTGGGCATTTCCCAATGCAGCGGCGTGCCGAAGAGCAACACGCACAGCGTCGGGATCACCACCAGCAGCGCCAGGCCCGCCCAGAATTTATGGAAAGGAACCCCGGTCGCTTCAAAGCGCTTGTTGGCCCAGCGGGTCATCAGCACGATGGCAACGGTGGCGACCGCCAGGCTGGCCACAAACGGCCAGAACCCGTCGGACGCCAGCGCTGCCGGCATGTTCAGGCCACGGCTGCTGACAAAGAAGGTGTCACCGAAGTTATGGCTGTTGCGCGGCCCTGGCATGGTCAGGAACACCGCGAAGTACCAGAACAGGATTTGCAGCAGCGGCGGAATGTTGCGAAACACCTCCACGTACACCGTCGCCAGCTTGTTGATCATCCAGTTGGGCGACAAGCGCGCCACGCCGATGATGAAGCCGAGCAGCGTTGCCAGCACCACACCGATGACGGTCACCAGCAAGGTGTTGAGCAGGCCGATGACAAACACCCGGGCATAGCTGTCCGATTCGGTGTAGTCGATCAAATGCTGCGCGATGCCAAAGCCGGCACTGCGCTCAAGAAAGTCGAAACCCGAGGTGATGCCCCGGTGTTGCAGGTTGGTCTGGGTGTTATGGAACAAGTACCAGCCCAGCGAGACCACCGCCACGATCGTGATGATCTGGAACAGCCACGCACGCACTTTGGGGTCGCTGAAGCTGAGCTTCTGCTTGGGTGCGCCGATTTGATTTTGCATGAAGTGCCCCGAAAATAATGGAACAGAACATCACCCGGCAGTTGGCCTACCGGGTGACAGAACCATCAGCGATCAGCGCACAGGGGGTGCGTATTGAATGCCGCCGTTGTTCCACAGGGCGTTCAGGCCACGGTCGATTTCCAATGGCGTGCTCTTGCCCAGGTTGCGCTCGAACATCTCGCCGTAGTTACCCACTTGCTTGACGATCTGTACTACCCAGTCCTTCTTCACTTTCAGGTCTTTGCCGTATTCGCCGTCGGCACCGAGCAGACGCGCAACGTCCGGGTTCTTGGTGGACTTGGCTTCAGCTTCGACGTTTTTGGAGGTCACACCGGCCTCTTCCGCGTTGAGCATGGCGTAGCCCACCCAGCGCACGATGGCCAGCCACTCGTCGTCGCCATTACGCACGACCGGGCCCAGGGGCTCCTTGGAAATGGTTTCCGGCAGCACCACGTAGTCTTTCGGCGAAGCCAGCTTGCTGCGCTGGGCGAACAGCTGGGATTTGTCGGACGTCAGAACGTCGCAACGCCCGGATTCCAGCGACTTGGCGCTTTCATCGGAGGTGTCGAAGGTGATCGGGGTGTATTTGAGGTTGTTGGCGCGGAAGTAGTCGGAAACGTTCAGCTCAGTCGTGGTACCGGCCTGGATGCAGATGGTTGCACCGTCCAGTTCCTTGGCGCTCTTGACGCCCAGCTTGTTGTTCACCAGAAAGCCGATGCCGTCGTAGTAGGTAATGAAGCCCGGGAATTTCAGGCCCATGCCCGCGTCGCGGGAGCTGGTCATGGTGGTGTTGCGCGACAAGATGTCGACTTCGCCTGACTGAAGCGCGGTGAAACGCTCCTTGGCGTTCAACTGGCTGAACTTGACCTTGGTGGCATCGCCAAACACGGCAGCCGCCACAGCGCGGCAATAGTCAGCGTCGATCCCAAGGATCTTGCCGCTGGCATCCGGCACCGAGAAACCCGGCAGGCCGTCACTCACACCGCACTGCACGAAGCCTTTTTTCTGCACGGCGTCCAGGGTGGCGCCCGCCTGGGCAAAACCACTGACACCCAGTACAGCCGCCGCAGTGACGATGGCCAGGGTGGATTTCAATACCTTCATTACAAACCTCCAATTGCTCTTGTTGTGTCGGAGCTCCAACCTCAGCGCACCCTTATGAGGCGATATCGACCCGTATTGGTTTTTTTTGGGGCCAAGCAGCATGAGGTTTTTGCGGTAATTCCAGTTGCTTTCCCACGAGCGGCAGTCACTGATAGTGTTACCGTCCTAGGAGAGTTCTGACATCGAGATACACATAGCAAGGCGCGTACCAGAGTCTTGGCCGAGTGGCTGCAACTGCGCTTGAATGGCAAAAGATTCAGCCTTGCGACATTCTCTTAACAGATCAACCTGTCGCGCACCGCTCCGACGCACCTAATCGGAGCACCCGCACATCTATGGAGCAAACATGACCGAACCCTTGATTCTTCAGCCTGCCAAGCCCGCAGACGCCTGCGTTATCTGGCTGCATGGCCTGGGCGCCGATCGCTACGACTTCTTGCCGGTGGCCGAAGCGCTGCAGGAAACCTTGCTGAGCACCCGCTTTGTTTTGCCCCAGGCCCCCACCTGCCCCGTGACGATTAATGGCGGCTACGAGATGCCGAGCTGGTACGACATCAAGGCCATGAGCCCGGCCCGTTCGATCAGTCTGGAAGAACTGGAAACGTCGGCAAAAATGGTTACGGACCTGATCGAGACACAACAGAGAACCGGAATAGACACTTCGCGAATTTTCCTCGCCGGTTTTTCTCAAGGCGGCGCCGTGGTTTTCCACACCGCGTTCAAGAAATGGGAGGGGCCCTTGGGCGGTGTGATCGCCCTCTCCACCTATGCGCCCACCTTCGATAATGACCTGCAATTATCCGCCAGCCAGCAACGCATCCCCACACTGTGCCTGCATGGTCAGTACGACGAAGTGGTGCAAAACGCCATGGGCCGCAGCGCCTACGAGCATTTGAAGGGCCGTGGTGTCACCGTGACATGGCAGGAATACCCAATGGGCCACGAAGTGTTACCCCAAGAGATACACGATATCGGCACCTGGCTGACTGAACGCCTGCGCTGAACCCCGTGTTTATGTAGCCGTATGACAGACGCACTACGCCGCGCCCGATTCTTGCATTACACTGGCCGGCGTACATTCCTTAATCAATTAATGAGATGACCGTGCTCAAAGCACTCAAGAAGATGTTCGGCAAAAGCGAGGCTGAGCCGCTCGCGCCTGTTCCCAGTGCACCTGCCCCCAAGCCCGGCAACCGCAATGACGGTCAACAGCCCGGCCGGAACGCACCCGCCGCCTCACCGAACACAACCAGGGTGACGCCGCCGGAACAGGTAAAGCCTGCCGAGCCCGCCCCGACGCCTGTGGCCAAGCCCCGTCGCGAACGTGCGCCCAAGCCGCCCGTGACCCCCTGGAAACTCGAAGACTTCGTCGTCGAACCTCAGGAAGGCAAGACCCGCTTCCACGATTTCAAACTGGCCCCGGAACTGATGCACGCCATCCAGGACCTGGGTTTCCCGTACTGCACGCCGATCCAGGCGCAAGTGCTGGGCTTCACCCTCGCGGGCAAAGACGCCATCGGCCGCGCCCAGACCGGCACCGGCAAGACCGCCGCGTTCCTGATCTCGATCATCACCCAACTGCTGCAAACGCCGCCGCCCAAAGAGCGTTACATGGGTGAACCGCGTGCGCTGATCATCGCCCCGACCCGTGAGCTGGTGGTGCAGATCGCCAAGGACGCCGCCGACCTGACCAAGTACACCGGCCTCAACGTCATGACGTTCGTGGGCGGCATGGACTTCGACAAGCAGCTCAAGCACCTTGAAGCCCGCCATTGCGACATCCTCGTCGCCACCCCGGGCCGCCTGCTCGACTTTAACCAGCGCGGCGACGTGCACCTGGACATGGTCGAAGTGATGGTGCTGGACGAAGCCGACCGCATGCTCGACATGGGCTTTATCCCACAAGTACGCCAGATCATTCGCCAGACCCCGCCGAAAACCGAGCGCCAGACCCTGCTGTTCTCCGCGACCTTCACCGAAGACGTGATGAACCTCGCCAAGCAGTGGACCACTGACCCGTCCATCGTCGAGATCGAAGCACTCAACGTCGCCAGCGAGAACGTCGAGCAGCATATCTACGCCGTCGCCGGTGCCGACAAGTACAAGCTGCTCTACAACCTGGTCAACGATAACGGCTGGGAGCGCGTGATGGTGTTCGCCAACCGCAAGGACGAAGTGCGCCGCATCGAAGAACGCCTGGTGCGCGACGGCGTCAACGCCGCGCAACTGTCGGGCGACGTGCCGCAGCACAAGCGCATCAAGACCCTGGAAGGCTTCCGTGAAGGCAAGATCCGCGTGCTGGTAGCCACCGACGTAGCCGGTCGTGGTATTCACATCGACGGCATCAGCCACGTGATCAACTTCACCCTGCCGGAAGTGCCGGACGACTACGTACACCGCATCGGCCGTACCGGGCGTGCTGGGGCTGCGGGTGTGTCGATCAGCTTTGCGGGCGAGGATGACTCGTACCAGTTGCCGTCCATCGAGGCGTTGCTGGGGCGCAAGATCAGCTGTGAGACACCGCCGACGCATTTGTTGCGGGCTGTAGAACGCAAACGCCCTTAATTTGAAATGCGGTAAAAATGTGGGAGCGGGCTTGCTCGCGAAAGCAGTGAACCAGTCAGTACATCTTTAACTGACAGATTGCTTTCGCGAGCAAGCCCGCTCCCACATGTGGACCTCCAATAGCCTCAGGTCCTATTTCCAACGATCCGCTGCGGCGTGGTCACTGCTGCGCCCTTCTACCCAACGCGGCCCCTCGCTGGTGTTTTCCTTTTTCCAAAACGGCGCCCGCGTCTTCAGGTAATCCATCACAAACGCACACGCCTCAAACGCCGCTTGCCGGTGCGCACTGGCCGCGCCGACAAACACAATCGGCTCACCCGGTTCCAGCGCGCCAATACGATGCAACACTTCCAGCTTGAGCAATGGCCAGCGCTGTTCGGCTTCCACGGCGATCTTGCCCAGGGCCTTTTCGGTCATGCCGGGGTAGTGTTCCAGGAACATCCCTGACACGTCGCGCCCGTCATTGAAGTCGCGTACATAGCCGACAAAGCTCACCACCGCGCCCACGCCCACGTTGGCCGCGTGCATGGCGTTGACTTCGGCACCGGGATCAAAGGCTTCGACCTGCACACGAATGGCCATGCTCAGCCTCCGGTCACGGGGGGAAAGAAGGCGACTTCATCGCCGGCTTGCACCGGCTCGTCGAGGCTACACAGCTCTTCGTTGCGCGCACACATCAGGCTCGCTTCGTTGAGCACGGCGAATTCCGGGTCAGAAGCCAGCGCGAGGCGCACGGCATCAACGGTGGCGAATTCACCTTCCATTTCCAGCGAATCAAAGCCCACCACTTCGGCGTAGCGCGCAAAAAACAGCACGTTGATACTCATTGTTCATCCGCCTTGAAATGCCCACTCTTACCGCCCAGCTTTTCCAGCAGGCGAATACTCTCAATGGTCATGCCGCGATCCACCGCCTTGCACATGTCGTAGATTGTCAGCGCCGCGACGCTGGCGGCGGTCAGGGCTTCCATCTCCACGCCGGTCTGGCCGGAGAGTTTGCAGCGCGCGAGGATATGCACAGCGTCCGCGCCGTCGGCACGCAGTTCCACCTTGACGCCGGTGAGCATCAACGGGTGGCACAGGGGGATCAAGTCACTGGTTTTTTTCGCTGCCTGGATCCCGGCAATGCGGGCCACGGCAAACACGTCGCCCTTGGGGTGGGCGCCGTCGACAATCATTTGCAGGGTGTCGGGCAACATGCGCACCCGCGCTTCGGCCACCGCCTCGCGGAACGTCACGGCTTTGTCGGTGACGTCGACCATATGGGCGCGACCTTGGGAATCGAGATGAGTCAGCACAGGGATACTCCTGATCAGGAGCTGGGATTGTAAACCTGTGGGTCAAAATTTGCGCAGGGCTGTTTATCCCACCCTGTAGGAGCGAGCTTGCTCGCGAAAAACGTCAACGATAACGCGTGCACCCTGAGTAAACGCGGCGCCTGTGAGTTTTTCGCGAGCAAGCTCGCTCCTACATTCAAGGTTAGAACAGGAAGGTAAACCCGGCATTGATCCCGTTGTTGTTACCGCGGTTGGAAAGCAAGCCGCTGTAGTTCAACGACACCAGGGTGTCCTTGGTCAGCGCCATTTGCGCACTGGCCTTGATCACCGCGCCATCCCTGGCCACAGGCACGCTGTTGACGGCGAAGGCCGTGTCACTGCCGGCAAACTTCAGAGAAGCTTCACGATCGGTATCACCAAACTGGTGCTCCCAACCCAGCTCACCGCGCAGGGTCACCGCCGAGGTGGACGTGAGCGGCAGCTGGGTATGGCCACGCACGCCCAGGGTGGAGAGTGTCGCGTCCTGGCTTTGCTGGCTGGCATGCAAGGCTGCGGCACCGCCTTTTTCCTTGAACGAGTCGCTTTGATAGTTCAGGTACGTGAGGTTGGCGAAGGGTTCAAACACGGTCCATTGGGTGTAACCGATCTCGGCAAACACTTGGTCGGTACGCGCGTTGTAGTCGGCCTTGGCATGGTCCGACTGATTGGCATAGGCCACCCGTCGCGAAGTGTCCAGGCGGTGCCAGGTGCTGGCACCGCCCAGGCGCAGGGCAATCGCCTCGAAGCGTTTGCCACCATAGACCGACAGGTGATAGTTGTCGCTGTCCGCCGACGCCGACTGGCCGTTGAGGTGGCTTTGGGTATAACCGGTCGCCGCGCCCACGCGCCAGCCGTCGTTCACCTCGGTGTCCAGGCCCAGCAGTACGCCGCTGGTGGACGAGGAGTAACCGCTGGCGTTGTTGTCACCACTGACGTTGTTGCGTCCACCGAGTAGCTGTACCCAGCCGCCGTTGTCACGGCTGTCGATCTGCGCGTTGGAGTCCAGTGCCTGAGTCTGTTGCAGGCGAGCGTTGACCGCTTCACGCAGGTAGCGGCTGTCGGCCATTTGCGCCGCCGCCACATCCGAGTGCAGTTGCCCCGACAGTTGCCTGAACCCTTCCCGCGCCTGAGCGGCGGAATCCGACGCCAGCAGGCTTTCGTAGACCGGGCTGCCAGCGCCCAATGTCTCGGCTACCGTCGCCACCGACCGCTCATTGCGGGTTTGCGCGACGCTGGCGAAGGTGGTCTGGTTGCGGGCTATCGCCAGGGTCAACTGGTTCGGTTGATAGTTCAGCGCAGTGCCAATGAACAGGTAGTTGGGGGCGAACGCCGCAAACTGCCCCTGGATACCTTGGCTGGCGCTGAGGATAGTGAACTGCTGGCCCAGCAAGCTGCGCGCCTCGGTGGCGGTCAACAGATTGGGGCTGTTCTCCAGGGACACGTTCACCACACCACCGTTGAGAGTCGCCACGCCATTGCTCTGGAGCTGGTCGCTCTGACCATTGGCGCCGACTTCGACGGCATACACCGAACCCGGATTGAACATGACATCGCCGGTGCGCAGCGTGCCAATCGAATGCCCCGGGGCCACTCGCCCGCCGTTGTTGACGGTCAAGGCGCCCACCGTGCCGTTGCCGGCCAGGGTGCCGCCCAGTGTGGTCATCACGCCGTTACCGGCATTGCGCATGCCCACGGCGCTGCCATCTACCGTCACGGCAGAGGTCAACGCGCCGTCCACCGACAATTTGCCACCGCGTACCCAAGTGCTGCCCGAATAAGTGTTCTGGCCTTCCAGCACCAGCTCGCCATCCCCGGACTTGACCAGGCTACCGACGTAGGTACTGCCCGTGAGCGCGTCCTGGCCGCGGGTGAGTGTTGCCTGCTCCCGGGCATGACCGATGTCGTATTCGAACTGATCATCGGCCGAGGCATTGGCGGGCAGGCCATTGAGCCAGCCTTTTTGCGCTTTAGTGGCGGCCCAGGTCGCCTGTTCGGCAGCGTCCTCTACGCGACGGGCGCGAATGGCTTCATCGGAAATCGGGTTAGCCCAGATATCGCGGGTACCGCTGGGTAAAGCCACTGCCACCGCACCGAGGAACTGCCCCGGCCCTTGCATGGCTTTTTGCAGGTTGGGCAAGCCCCAACCACTGACCACACCTGGCACTTGCGGCGTACCCGGCGGCGCATCGTGCACCGGTTGCAGGTTGTCGTAGGTGCGGCCACCGGTCAGCGTGCCAACCGGCGTGTCCGGGCCATCCGGCGCTTGCAGGCTGGAGGTGGTCAGCAACACGTCCCGCGCTTGGCTGGGCGTCATATAGGGGAAGCGCTGCATCACCAACGCCAGAGCCCCGGAAACGCTCGGCGCGGCAGCCGAGGTGCCGTTGGCATTCGGGATGATTTCGCCCTCGGGGCCGGCAGATGGAATGCCCGACACGCCCATCACACACCACCATTTTGAGGTACCGCAGCGGTTGTAGACCTGGGCACTTGTCTCATCATAGCCCGTGATCGAGAGAAACTTGCCTTCGATATCCGGCTTGAAAAACGGCAGGTTCGCGTTGGTGTCCGGGTTGGCACCGTGGCTGTCGTTGCCCGCCGAGATGATCTGGATGAACGTGTTTTGCCGGGCCGCATCGGCCA
This sequence comes from Pseudomonas sp. AP42, assembly GCF_001728935.1. Lineage (NCBI taxonomy): Bacteria > Pseudomonadati > Pseudomonadota > Gammaproteobacteria > Pseudomonadales > Pseudomonadaceae > Pseudomonas > Pseudomonas sp. AP42. Next base: position 27,390 of record NZ_LYSO01000037.1, on the reverse strand, counting down.
TGGCGTCCATCCAGGTTTTGTGCCCGGCGTGGGCCTTGTCCCAGAATGGGCGATAGGCGGCGGTCATGTCCTGCAGGTTTTGCGCGGCGCTGTCGCCGACGTTGCCGAAGTGGTTCTCCACGTCATCGCGCGAGCTCTGCCCCCAACTCTGGTTGACGATCGCCACGTTCTTCGCCGCCAGGGCGTTGTAGCTGGCCATAAATGCGTTGTAGTCGAGGTCGTTGGAGCCTTGGTAGCGGTCGTTGTCGCTGCCGCCGGTGTTGGCGACAAACAGGTTGGCGTCGAAAGCAATGCCGTGCATACCGGTGCCGTTGCGGTTGGCAGCCAGCACCCCGGACATTTCCGTGCCATGCCCGTCGTTGAACGCCGGGTCGTATTCCCCTGGGATACTGAAAGGCTCCCCCTGCTTGAACTCGCCGCTGGGTACTTCAAGGCGGTAGCGCGGATGGGTGGCGTAGTACTCGCCCGTGGAGGTCACCGCCTGCACCCGGTCCTGGCCCTGGGCATTTTTGCCCTGGAACTCGGAGTGTTCGGTGAGGATGCCCGAGTCGAGTACGCCGACATTCACCCCCTTGCCGGTGATGCCCAAGGCATAGGCGTAATACGCGTTGGTGCGGTCCAGGCCGGAATTGACCTGAGCTTCCGGGGTCTTCCAGGTTTGCGCGTTGGCACTCCAGTCACGGGTTGCGCCAGCCCAAGACTGGCCTGCGTTCAATTGCCCGCTGAGGTTGCTGCTCACGCCCGGCTCGACGTAGGTGTAAGGCTTGGCGGCCGGCAGGTTGGCGATAATGGCCTTGGAGAAGTCCAGAATATTGGTGGTGTAACGGCCGCTGTTGCTGAACAACCGGCTGCGGTAGTAATCCAGGCGCGAAGCGTAGTCCAGCGGCCGACGGGTGTCGCCGAGCATGGCGCCAATGGTCAGGTTCTCGGGTTGCAGCTCATAGTTTTGCTTGAGGGCCGAATCGAACTTGCCGGACTGGGCCGCGAAGTCCTTGGCCGCAAGATCGACAATATCCGCGTAGGCAAACCTGAGGTTTTTGTACACGGCAGTCTCAGGGCCGAATGAGGCGACGGCTGTCCTGAACGCCGATTCCAATACCTGCGGGGTGTAAGGGTTGTCGTCTGCCCTGGCCACGGAACCGTGGCCCAGCCATAAGGCCAGGCCGAGTGCTATGGGTGTGAGGGGTGTGGTCTTGAAACGGGGGGTGCGATTGCGTTGCGACACAATGAAGCCATTACCTGCTACGTCCATTTTCCTTTCCCTTTGGATATGTGCGTCATCAATGAGCGGTGTTTCGGGCTTTTGTAATAGGCAGGGTCACGGTGAAAACCCTGGACAGGTTTTCTAAACGTTCGTCGAATCAAGGAGGTGGTGTTCCGACGGGGTCTTGCAGTGTTCTTATAGTTTTTACCGCAAGAAAAAATGTAACAAAATAATTACAGAGACCACAAGCACCCAGGACGCGTTAACGCAGGCAAATGTCGCACAAAACAAAAACCCCGGACTTCGTGAAAAATCCGGGGTTTTTCATAGCAGGTTCAATGCAGTTACAGATGGGACTCGGCGTATTCAGCCAGAATCGAACGCGGTACCCCTTGCAGCGCAATGTGCACGCCGTTCGGGAAGTCTTTGAAGCGTTCCGTCAGGTAGGTCAGCCCGGAGCTGGTCGCGGACAGGTAAGGGGTGTCGATCTGCGCCAGGTTACCCAGGCACACCACTTTGGAACCGGCGCCCGCACGGGTGATGATGGTTTTCATCTGGTGCGGTGTAAGGTTCTGGCATTCATCGATCAGAATCAGGCTTTGCTGGAAGCTGCGACCTCGGATGTAGTTGAGGGATTTGAACTGCAACGGCACTTTGCTGAGGATGTAGTCGACGCTGCCATGGGTGTTTTCGTCATCCATGTGCAAGGCTTCGAGGTTGTCGGTAATCGCCCCCAGCCACGGCTCCATTTTTTCCGCCTCGGTACCGGGCAGAAAGCCGATTTCCTGGTCCAGGCCCTGCACGCTGCGGGTGGCGATGATGCGGCGATAGCGTTTGGTGACCATGGTCTGTTCGATGGCGGCGGCCAGGGCCAGGATGGTTTTGCCTGAACCTGCGGCGCCGGTCAGGTTGACCAGGTGGATGTCCGGGTCGAGCAGCGCGTAGAGCGCCAGGCTCTGGTAGATATCACGCGGTTTCAGGCCCCAGGCTTCCTGGTGCAACAGGGGTTCCTGATGCAGGTCGAGGATCAGCAGCTTGTCGACCTGGATCTCTTTGATCCAGCCCACGAAGCCCTGTTCATCGACGATGAACTCATTGATATGCACGGCCGGCAGGTTGTCGATCAGCTGTACCTGGTGCCAGGTGCGGCCGTGGTCCTGACGGGTTTCGACCTTGCTCACACGGTCCCAGAACGAACCGGTCATCATGTGATAACCACGCGAAAGCATCGACACGTCGTCGACCAACTGGTCGGTACTGTAGTCCTCGGCAGCGATCCCACACGCTCGTGCCTTGAGGCGCATATTGATGTCTTTGGTCACCAGCACCACGCGCAGGTCCTTGTCGCGCGCATGCAGGTCGATCAATTGGTTGATGATTTTGTTGTCGTTCAGGTTTTCCGGCAGCAGGCTGTTGGGCTCGCTGCGCTTGCTCATCAGGATCGACAGCAAGCCCTTGGGCCCGCCCTTGCCACGCTGGATCGGTACACCGACCTCGACGTCCTCGGGCGAGGCTTCACCCAGGGTCTTGTCGATCAGGCGGATGGCCTGGCGGCATTCGGCGGCAACGCTGTGGTGGCCGCTTTTGAGTTTGTCGAGCTCCTCAAGCACGATCATCGGGATGGCGACGTGGTGTTCTTCGAAGTTCAGCAGTGCGTTTGGATCGTGGATCAATACGTTGGTATCAAGCACATAAAGGATTGGCTGGTCGGAAGAAGGGTTACGTCCATGATCATCCATACTCGGTCACCTTTGTGGGAGCCATTCGACGCAATACCTGGGCGGTGCTGCGCCTCGATTCGACCACCGATTGCACCTTGAACAAGGTCAAGTGCAGTGCCCACAGGAGGAGTCTTGGAAGACGCCACCTGTGCTGCAGGTTTCGGCGATCTGACTTCGTAATACCGCAAAACCCATGACAGGAAAAAGCACTTTGACGCTTTTTTGAAGTTTATTTTTCAGGATGACGAATAGCACTAGCCGAGTGCCATGTACCCCGTTAAAGTCGGAAGTCCGCCTGCATCGAAATGTCGCAGCAAATCGCCCCAAAAACACCCCATCCCCAGCAAAGTCGGGCACTTCATCGAAATGCCTCGCGGCACTCCTGCCAACCCAAGCCACTCTGCGCCGTCGCCTGCAACATCATCGGCAATGCCACCCGCGCCTTGTCCTGGGTGTCGTGAAACACGATCACGCCTTTGCGCCACAGCAGCATCAGCGTCAGCACCCGTTGCGCCGACTCATCGGCCTTGAGCTTGCCCGGCTCGTCCTGGGAATCGATATCCCATAACGCCACTTGCAAGCCCTGTTGCTGAAAGAAGCCCTGGCTGTCCGCACGGCGTTGCCCATACGGTGGGCGGAACAAGGGCACATAATTTTCCGGCATCAGGTTCTGTACCAGCCCGGCACTGCGGGTGATGGAGCTTTGCCAGTCGACCCAATGGCTGTGGGAGCGGTACTGCCAGCCCTGAAGCCCCACGCACTGCCCTTGGTACAGCGCCTGCACATCGGCGGCGGAACTGCGCTCCACGCGGGCTTGCAAGCTGCTGCCAAGGACAAAGAACGTCGCGTTCATCTTTTGCTTGCGCAGGTAATCGGTGAGCCAGTCGGTATTGCCGCTGACCGGTGCAGGGCCACCGTCGAAGGTCAGCAAAAACATCCGGTCATTGAGTTCATCACCGTTGCGCTCATGATCGCCAAAGCGCGCCACTTCACTGCTGATCTGCGGAAACAGCGCGGCCTTGCGCAACAACTCGTCCAGATAGCGTGCGTGGAAGTGCCGGCTGGGGGCGGCCCAGCCTATATAGAAAGAGTTGTCACCGACCTCGAACTTGCCGGCCTGCTCACGCAGGTCGTCCATGTTTTCCACCAGGTAGCAGAACGAGGCGTCTTCTTCGCAGCTCTGCTGGGCGAATGTGTAGTTCTCCAACAGCCGTTGCCAGAGCTGGCGACGCAGGTCGTCGATGGCAGCCAGGTTGATGATCTTCAACCCCAAGCGCTGCTTGAGCGCGGCGTCGTCCAGGGCTTCGCTGGCGAGCAGGCCGTGGGCAAACATCAGGATCTCCGCACGCGAAGCCACATCGAACAGCGCCGGGCTGACGAGTTTTTCCGGCCAGGTACCACGGTCCAGGCTGGCGACATCCACCGGCGCGGCCTGGGCATTCAGGCACAGCAGGCAAGCGGACAATAAAAGCGCTAATCGCACACGGGGTCTTCCTTTCCAGAGTTACCGCCCATCATAGCGGACTGATCCGCCTTTATTGTGTAGGAGCGAGCTTGCTCGCGAAAAACGTCTGGGCACCGCGTTTATTCAGCCCGCCAGCGTTATCGTTGACGACTTTCGCGAGCAAGCTCGCTCCTACACAAAAACCGGGGCCTATCGGCTTGATAGGTGGAGTCGAACGCTCCAACCCCCTAGAATCCCCCCACGATTCCAGGAGCCAACTTCATGCTGATGGTGATTTCCCCCGCCAAAACCCTCGACTTCGAGTCCAAGCCGGTCACTGCGCGCTTCACCCAGCCGCAGTACCTGGACCACTCCCAGGAACTGATCGAGCAACTGCGCGAACTGAGCCCGGCGCAAATCAGTGAGTTGATGCACGTCTCCGACAAGATCGGTGGCCTCAACGCCGCGCGCTTCGGCAGCTGGACGCCGGCCTTCACTGCGGACAACGCCAAGCAGGCGCTGCTGGCGTTCAAGGGCGATGTGTATACCGGCCTGAATGCCGAGACGTTCAGCGATGCCGATTTCAGCTACGCCCAGGACCACCTGCGCATGCTCTCGGGGCTCTACGGCTTGCTGCGCCCATTGGATTTGATGATGCCGTACCGCCTGGAGATGGGCACCAAGCTGGCCAATGCCCGTGGCAAGGACCTCTATGCTTTTTGGGGTACGCGCATCAGCGAGTGGTTGAATGAAGCACTGGCCGAGCAAGGCGACGATGTGCTGCTCAACCTGGCGTCCAATGAGTATTTTTCGGCGGTCAAGCGCACGGCGTTGAAGGCGCGGATCATCAATACCGAGTTCAAGGACCTGAAGAACGGTCAGTACAAGATCATCAGCTTCTACGCCAAAAAGGCCCGAGGCATGATGAGCCGGTTTGTGATTGAAGAACGCATCAACGACCCAGCACAGCTCAAGCAGTTCGATGTGCAGGGTTACCGCTTCAATGCGGAGCAGTCCAAGCCGGACAACCTGGTGTTTTTGCGCGATCACGCACCGGAATAAGGCCTGTACAGCCACCCACATCAACTGTGGGAGCTGGCTTGCCTGCGATAGCGGTGGGTCATCCGACTCACCTGTTGCTGATACACCGCTATCGCAGGCAAGCCAGCTCCCACATTTTTGTCTGCATTTCAGCCCCGGGATCGTCATTTATTTGGCGTCAAAAAATATCCAGACACATCCATAACAATTTCTTCACTCGACACTCGTCGGTTTTTTTCGTAGTGGCACCACTTTTTTTTAACGGTAGTGGCACAAAACTATCCTCTCGCACCAACTCCCCATAACTACTGGCCTAAATAGCAAGTGCTATCAATATAGTACCAGTGCCATCTTTTCTAATATTTCAAAAAATTTCCGGAAAGGGGATGAGCGGCCCGGAACTTCGTCCTGAAGCACCGCTCATACCACCGGTAACGAAATTCTCTGTTTACGTAAGAGATGACTTACATACCGACCAATGGAAGTAGCCAAGTTGTCATAAAGCACTTTGGCTCGAGGGTCATATCATCAACTGATTGAGTTGAGGGCGGCGATAAGGACTCATTGCCAACCCCCTAAAGGCCAAGGCAGCGCTGACCTAAATGAGCCAGTGTCAACACCCAAGGCATTGATATCAAAAGGCTTCTTGCCTGTATCAAAGCCCAGCGGCACTGGCGCCGGACCCTTCCGCCACGGAAAACCGGCTGCATTTCAGGGCAAGCCCCAATAACAAGGCCACGTTGCGCACAACTTGAGTGCAATAGTTAGTCACTCGCTATTTAACATGCCTGCACGCGGTAAGTCGGCGTCTATTCGCCTAACTTTCGCGGCATCAGTGACGCTTGCAAACATGAACTCCGGCCATCTAATGGCATGATTTAAACATAGAGGTAATTGCGATGCGCATCAGCATATTTGGTTTGGGTTACGTTGGCGCCGTGTGTGCCGGTTGCCTGTCTGCCCGTGGCCATGAAGTGGTCGGCGTAGACATCTCCAAGGAAAAGATCGACCTGATCAATGCGGGTAAATCCCCCATCGTTGAACCAGGTCTGGGCGAACTGTTGAGCCAAGGCATCGCAACCGGTCGACTGCGCGGTACCACCAACTTCGCCGAAGCCATCCGCGACACCGACCTGTCGATGATCTGCGTGGGCACGCCGAGCAAGAAAAACGGCGACCTGGAACTCAACTACATCGAGTCGGTATGCCGCGAAATCGGTTTTGTACTGCGTGACAAGACCACCCGCCACACCATCGTGGTGCGCAGCACCGTACTGCCAGGCACCGTGGCCAACGTGGTGATCCCGATCCTCGAAGACTGCTCCGGCAAGAAAGCCGGCGTTGATTTCGGCGTTGCGGTCAACCCGGAGTTCCTGCGTGAATCCACCGCCATCGCTGACTACGACCTGCCGCCGATGACCGTCATCGGTGAGTTCGACACTGCCTCCGGCGATGTCCTGCAGTCGCTGTACGAAGAACTCGATGCGCCGATCATCCGCAAGGACATCGCCGTCGCCGAAATGATCAAGTACACCTGCAACGTGTGGCACGCCACCAAAGTCACCTTCGCCAACGAGATCGGCAACATTGCCAAGGCTGTCGGCGTCGACGGTCGCGAAGTGATGGAAGTGGTCTGCCAGGACAAGACCCTCAACCTGTCCCAGTACTACATGCGCCCAGGCTTCGCCTTCGGTGGCTCGTGCCTGCCAAAAGACGTGCGCGCCCTCACCTACCGCGCCGGCTCCCTGGACGTGGAAGCGCCGCTGCTCAACTCGCTGATGCGCAGCAACGAGTCCCAGGTACAGAACGCCTTCGACATCGTCTCCAGCCACGAAAAACGCAAAGTTGCGCTACTGGGCCTGAGCTTCAAGGCCGGCACCGACGACCTGCGCGAAAGCCCCCTGGTAGAGCTGGCAGAAATGCTGATCGGCAAGGGCTACGACCTGAGCATCTACGACAGCAACGTCGAATACGCCCGTGTACACGGCGCGAACAAGGACTACATCGAAGGCAAGATCCCCCACGTGTCGTCCCTGCTCAACTCGGATTTCGATGATGTGATCAACAACTCCGACGTGATCATCCTCGGTAACCGTGACGAGAAGTTCCGTGCCCTGGCGCATAACGCTCCGGAAGGCAAACAAGTGGTCGACCTGGTGGGCTTCATGTCCAAGGCCACCAGCGTGAGCGGCCGTACCGAAGGTATTTGCTGGTAACAGCAACGGCAAGTTTCAGGCTGCAAGTGGCTTTATCCCCAGCGCTTGCAGCCTGAAGCCTCCTCACCTTGCGGATGACGCTTATGTCCAAGTTAAAACATGTATTTCTGCAATCGGCCGGCTGGCTGTTCTTTCTCAGCCTGCTGATGGGTCTCGCCCTGCTGTTGCCGGCGAGCACCTTCGATTCGCAATCGAAGAATTTTATTTTCCTGATTGGTGCCGTGGGTATCTGGCGCTACTCGATGGGCGCGACGCATTTCTTTCGCGGCATGCTGTTCCTGTACGTGGTGTACCCGCACCTGCGCCGCAAAGTGCGCAAGCTGGGCAAAGCCGCCGACCCGTCCCATGTGTTCCTGATGGTCACCAGTTTTCGTATCGACGCGCTGACCACCGCCCAAGTCTACAGCTCGGTGATTCGCGAAGCCATCGACTGCGGCTTCCCCACCACCGTGGTGTGCTCGCTGGTGGAAATGTCCGATGAGCTGCTGGTCAAAAGCCTCTGGGAAAAGATGAACCCGCCGGCTCACGTCAAGCTCGACTTCGTGCGTATCGCCGGTACCGGCAAGCGTGACGGCCTGGCCTTCGGTTTTCGCGCCATCTCGCGTCACCTGCCGGACGACCGCGCCGTGGTTGCCGTGATTGATGGCGACACCGTGTTGGCCGAAGGCGTGGTGCGCAAGACCGTGCCGTGGTTCCAGCTGTTCGGCAATGTCGGCGGCCTGACCACCAACGAATTCTGCGAAGTGCGCGGCGGCTACATCATGAGCGAATGGCACAAACTGCGCTTCGCCCAACGCCACATCAACATGTGCTCCATGGCCCTGTCCAAGCGCGTGCTGACCATGACCGGGCGCATGTCGGTGTTCCGTGCCAGCGTAGTGACCGACCCGGGCTTTATCGCCGACGTGGAAAGCGACTCGTTGCAACACTGGCGCCTGGGCCGCTTCAAGTTCCTCACCGGGGATGACAAGTCCAGCTGGTTCAGCCTGATGCGCCTGGGCTACGACACCTTCTACGTGCCGGATGCCGCGATCAACACCGTGGAACACCCGCCGGAAAAGAGCTTCATCAAGGCCAGCCGCAAGCTGATGTTCCGCTGGTACGGCAACAACCTGCGCCAGAACTCCCGCGCGCTCGGCCTGGGCGTGCGTCGCCTCGGCCTGTTCACCAGCGTGGTGTTGTTCGACCAGCGCGTGTCGATGTGGACCTCCCTGCTCGGCCTGACCGTGGCCATGATCGCCACCTTCAAGTACGGCGGCGCGTTCATCCTCGCCTACCTGCTGTGGATCGGCATTACCCGCCTGATCCTCACCCTGCTGTTGTCGTGCTCTGGCCACAAGATCGGCCCGGCCTACCCGCTGATTCTCTATTACAACCAGATCATGGGCGCGTTGGTGAAGATCTACGTGTTCTTCCGCCTTGATCAACAGTCCTGGACCCGCCAGGACACCAAACTGACCCGCGATTTGGCCAGCTTTCAACGTTGGTTCAACACCTGGTCGTCTCGGACCATGACCTTCTCCGCCGGCAGCATCTTCGTTGCCGTGTTGCTGATGATGGTCTGACCCAGCCAAGCCTGAATTAACCTAGGAATTACACCCGATGAATAGCCAAGTAAACGCCAACGTTGTCCACGAATCCGAAGCTCAGCGCCAACACGCCCGGGTGAAAATCCCGGCCAAGCTGCGCTTCTTCAACAGCGACCGCACGCCGACTGAGGCGAAGGTTATCGACCTGTCCGCCGGCGGCCTGGCCTTCACCGCCACCCAGCCGCTCACCATCGGCCAAGTGCACAAGGGCCGCCTGCAGTTCGTGATCGATAACCTCGGCCTGGCCATGGACGTGGAGCTGCAGATTCGCTCCTACGACCGCCAGACCGGCCGCACCGGTTGCCAGTTCCAGAACCTCGATGCCCAGGATATTTCCACCCTGCGCCACCTGATCACCTCGCACCTGTCCGGCGACATCGTGACCATGGGCGACGTGCTCGCGACCCTGCAACGCGACAACTTCACCAAGGCACGCAAGGTCAAGGACGGCGGCAGCGGCATGACCGCGTTCGGTCGCCTGCGCGCCGTGACCTTCAGCCTGGCGATCTTTTTGGTCGGCCTGGCGGCCTTCGGTTTTGTAGTCAAGTCGCTCTACGGCATGTACTTCGTCAGCCACGCCCAGGCCGGCCTCGTCAGCGTACCGGGCATGAACGTGACCATGCCCCGTGACGGCACCGTGCAAAGCCTGCTCAAAGGTGATTCGGTAGCAGCCAAAGGCGCGCCGCTGGCGACCTTCAGCACCAGCATGCTCGACGTACTCAAGGGCCACTTGGACGAAGACCAGTTGCAACCGGCCAAGGTTGAAGAGCTGTTCGGCAAACAAATGACCGGCACCCTGACCTCGCCTTGCGATTGCGTGGTGGCCCAGCAACTGGTCGCCGACGGCCAGTACGCCAGCAAGGGTGATGTGATCTTCCAACTGGTGCCACGCGGCAGCCAGGCCAATGTGGAAGCGCGCTTCAGCTATCGCCAGTTCGGTGACGTGCGCCCAGGTACGCAGGTGAACTTCCAGGTCGCCGACGAAGAACAGATGCGCACCGGCACCATCGTCAGCAGCACCAGCCTGAACAGCGCCGACCTGTCTTCTGACATCCGCGTGCAGATCAAGCCTGACGCACCGCTGGACAGCACCTACGCCGGCCGCCCGGTAGAAGTCACCAGCGACCGTGGCCCATCGCTGAACTGGCTGATCGACAAAGCCATGGCCCACGGTCTGTAAGCGAGGACATGCCTGTGATGACTCTCTCAAAAACACCACAATCCCTGTGGGAGCGGGCTTGCTCGCGAAAGCAGTGTGTCAGCCAACACATGCATCAACTGACAGGGCCTCTTCGCGAGCAAGCCCGCTCCCACATTGGTTCTGTGTGCACATTGGCACTGGCAATCTCGTTGACCGGTTGCGCCGGCCTGCCCGACCAGCGCCTGGCCAACGAAGCCCTCAAGCGCGGCGACACCGTCACCGCGCAGCAGAATTACCAGCAACTGGCGGAACTGGGCTACAGCGAGGCCCAGGTGGGCCTGGCCGATATTCAGGTCGGCACCCGCGACCCAGCGCAAATCAAGCAGGCCGAAGCCACCTACCGTGCGGCGGCAGATACGTCGCCGCGTGCCCAGGCACGCCTGGGTCGCCTGTTGGCGGCCAAGCCCGGCGCCACCGAGGCCGAACACCATGAAGCCGAAAGCCTGCTGAAAAAAGCCTTTGCCAATGGCGAAGGCAATACCTTGATCCCGCTGGCAATGCTGTACCTGCAATACCCCCACAGCTTCCCCAACGTGAATGCCCAACAGCAGATCAGCCAATGGCAGGCAGCCGGTTACCCGGAAGCCGGCCTGGCCCAGGTGCTGCTGTATCGCACCCAGGGTACCTACGACCAGCATCTGGATGACGTGGAGCGCATCTGCAAAGCCGCGCTGAACACCACCGATATCTGCTACGTCGAACTGGCCACGGTCTATCAGAAAAAACAGCAGCCGGAACAACAGGCCGAACTGCTCAAGCAGATGGAAGCAGGCGTAAGCCGTGGCACCGTCACCGCCCAGCGCGTCGACAGCGTCGCCCGCGTACTCGGCGATGCCACCCTTGGCACCCCGGACGAAAAAACCGCCCAGGCGTTGCTTGAAAAAATCGCCCCCGGCTACCCGGCGTCCTGGGTCAGCCTGGCGCAACTGCTCTACGACTTCCCTGAATTGGGCGATGTCGACCAGATGATGAAGTACTTGGACAACGGCCGCGCCGCCGACCAGCCACGCGCCGAATTGTTGCTGGGCAAGCTCTACTACGAAGGCAAGTGGGTGCCCGCCGATGCCAAGGCCGCCGAGGCGCATTTCGAGAAAGCCGTGGGCCGTGAAGTGGCCGCCGATTACTACCTCGGCCAGATCTACCGCCGTGGCTACCTGGGCAAGGTTTACCCGCAAAAAGCCCTGGACCACCTGCTGACCGCAGCGCGCAACGGCCAGAACAGTGCCGACTTCGCCATCGCCCAACTGTTTTCCCAAGGCAAGGGCACCAAGCCTGACCCATTGAACGCCTATGTCTTCAGCCAGTTGGCCAAGGCCCAGGACACGCCAGAGGCCAATGACCTGGCCACCCAGCTCGAAGCGCCGCTGACCCCTGCGCAACGCGCCGAAGGCCAACGCCTGGTGCAACAGGAATTGGCCGCCCGCGGCACCCTGGCCCAAAGCACGCTGCAACTGCACGCCCTGCAAGAAGAAGACGGCGAGGAATCCCTATGAAGCTCAACCCATTCGTCAAGGCCGGCATCGGCCTGTCCTTCGCCCTGCTGTGGTCGTGCCCGACCCTGGCCGCGCTCACCGAAGCCAAGAACTTCGGCCTGGAAGTCAAAGCCACCGCGCAGTCTGAAGATGACCGCGACCTCGGCACCCAGAAAGGCGGCGACGTCAACGGCATCGGCCTCGACCTGCGCCCCTGGATCTACGGCGAAAGCGGCGCGTGGAGCGCCTACGCCATGGGCCAGGCAGTGGTGTCCAGCGACATCATCGAGACCGACACCCTGCAACAGTCGGCCGATGACACCACCGAGCAGCAGTCGAGCAACGACGACCGCAAGGCCAAGAAAAACTACCTGGCCCTGCGTGAGTTCTGGGTCGGCTACAGCGGCTTCACGCCCTACCCCGGCGAGATCCTCAAGTTCGGCCGCCAGCGCCTGCGCAATGACGACGGCCAATGGCGCGACACCAACATCGAAGCGTTGAACTGGACCTTCGACACCACCTTGCTCAAAGCCAATGTCGGCGCCGCCGAACGTTTCAGCGAATACCGCACCGACCTCAAGGAACTGTCGCCGGTCGACAAAGACCGCCAGCACTTCTACGCCGACGCCGCCTACCAGTGGACGCCGGGCCAGTGGATCGGCGTGCGCGGCCACCACACCCACGACGACGGCAAGCTCGACTACGCCGAACCGGGTGTGGCCAGCGACCCGTTGGACAAGCGCGAAAACGGCGACCTGACCTGGCTGGGCATCGAAGCCAACAGCGACGCCTACAACTGGCGCAACACCAACACCGTCAACTACTGGGCGAGCATCACTGGCATGCGCGGCGACCGCGACAAGGTCAACGCCTTGAACGCCGACGGCACGCGCCCCACCAGCGCCAAGCGCAGCGATGACCTGAGCGGCTGGGCCACCGACATCGGCGTGCGCCTGCGCCTGGACCCGCAGTGGCAAGTCGGAGCGGCCTATTCGCGCGCCAGTGCCGAGTACGAGCAGAACGGCCTGCAGAGCAACCGTTCGAACTGGACCGGCACCCAGTCCCGTGTGCATCGCTTCGGTGAAGCCTTTCGCGGCGAGATGAACAACATGCAGTCCATGAGCCTGTTCGGTTCCTGGCAGCTGCGCGAGGACTACGACGCCAGCCTGGTGTACCACAAGTTCTGGCGCGTGGATGGCAACAAGCCGGTGGGCAGCAACGGTATCGACGCGGTGCAGAACAACACCGATGACGTCACCGGTGCAATTCTCTCCAGCACCTCCCTGCCCCTTGAAGACGGCAAGAAAGACCTCGGCCAAGAGATGGACCTGGTGGTCACCAAGTACTTCAAGAAAGGCTTGCTGCCTGCGGCGCTGAGCCAGTCGATCGACGAGCCTTCAGCCCTGGTGCGTTTGCGTGCCGGCGTGTTCAAGCCCGGCGATGCCTATGGCAGCCAGGTCGACTCCTACATGCACCGCGCGTTTGTCGACGTGGTCTGGAAATTCTGATGGGAGCCTGCGCCATGAATGCTCAAAGCCTACTCGTCGCGGCAATGCTGATGGCCAGCGCCACAGCGTTCGCCGATACGGCGGCCAAGGCGCCGACCATCGCCAAGGAACTGCAACAGGCCAAGACCTACACCATTTCCAGCCCGCCTACCGCGCCGCTGGAAATGGCCAAGCCGGCGCTGCCCGACCTGTCGGGCTACACCGCGCAGGCGATGGAAAAGAAAATCGTCAAGACCAAGGCGGGCAAAATCAGCATCCGCCGCATGATGCAGGAAGACGCGCTCAAGGACTTTATCGGCGGCGACAACAAGATGGCCGAATGGGTGGTGCGCCAGCATGGCATTCCCCAGGCGATCTTCGTCGACGACGGCTACATGAACCTCAAGGACCTGCTGGGAAAGGTGCCAAAGCAGTACTTCAGCGAAACGTCGCCGGGCGTGTTCCTGGCCAAGTTGCCGATCGTGGTAGGCCGTAAAGGCATCCTCGATATCGACAAAAACACCCAGGAGCTGCGCCTGTCCCAGCAAGCCGGTTCGTTTTTGATCAACGACGGCCAGCTGTTCGTGCGCGATACCAAGGTCACCGGCTGGGATGAAAAAGCCAACGGCCCGGCGCTGTTCAAGTCGGCCAAGGAGTTCCGCCCGTTCCTGCTGGCCTGGGGCGGCACCGAGACCTATATCTCCAAGACCAAGATGGCCAGCTTCGGCTACGCCAACAGTAAGTCGTACGGGGTGAGTATTTCCCAGTACACGCCGAACATGGCCAAGGTGCTCAAGCGCCCTGAGCCGACCGGTTGGATCATCGATTCCGAGTTCTCGGACATGTGGTACGGCTTCTACTGCTACGAGACCACAGGCTTTGTGATCAAGGGCAATACCTACAAAGACAACATCGTCTACGGCATTGACCCCCACGACCGTTCCCACGGCCTGATCATCGCGGACAACACCGTGTACGGCACCAAGAAGAAGCACGGCATCATCATTTCCCGGGAAGTGAACGACAGCTTCATCTTCAACAACCGCAGCTATGACAACAAGCTCTCGGGCCTGGTGATCGACCGTAACAGCGTGAACAACCTGATCGCCGACAACGAGATCTACCGCAACCACACCGACGGCATCACCCTCTATGAGAGCGGTGACAACCTGCTGTGGGGCAACAAGGTGATCAGCAACCGTCGCCACGGGATCCGCGTGCGTAACAGCGTGAACATCAAGCTCTACGAAAACACCTCGATGGCCAACGGGCTGACCGGCGTGTACGGCCACATCAAAGACTTGACCGACACCGACCGCGACATCGCCCTCGACCCGTTCGATGCCAAGGTGTCGCTGATCGTGGTTGGCGGGGAACTGGCGGGTAACGGCAGCGGGCCGCTGTCCATCGACTCGCCGTTGAGTATCGAACTGTATCGCGTGTCGATGCTGGCGCCGACCAAATCCAGCGGCATCAGCTTCTCCGGCATCCTGGGTGACCGCCAGGAAGAAATTCTCGACCTGCTGGTGCGCCAGCAGAAAGCCGTGCTGATCGACCCCGTCGAACGCCAGACCGAATTGCAGGACTGAGGATGACCCTTATGCACCCACACATGATCAAACTGCTGAGCCTCTCGGGTCTGACCCTCGGCCTGCTGGCGGCCAGCCAGGGCGTACGCGCCGATGAGGTCAAAGCCCCGACCTTCACCGCCGAACCCTGCTGCAGCCTGTGCCCGGCCGCCCATGACGCGAAGAACTACACCACGCGCTACCAGCAGAACTTCACCACCCTGGTACAAGCCCAGGGCGACTGGCTGTTCCGTACCCAGGAAGACCTGCGCACCGAATTCGACACCACCCCGGCCGGCTACAAGCGCATGCAACAGTTGCACGATGCGTTCAAGAGCAAGGGCGTGGAACTGGTCGTTGTGTACCAGCCAACCCGTGGCCTGGTGAACCGCAACAAGCTCAACCCCGAGGAAAAGGCCAAGTACGATTTCGACAAGGCCCTGACCAACTACAAGACCATGCTCGGCCGCTTCGCCAAGATGGGCTACGTGGTGCCAGACCTGTCGCCGCTGACCAACGAACAACTGCCGGATGAATTGCCAGCCCACGATTTCTACTTCCGTGGCGACCAGCACTGGACCCCATACGGCGCCCAGCGCACCGCGAAAATTGTCGCGGCCAAGGTCAAGCAGATGCCGGAATATGCCGAGATTCCCAAGCGTGAATTCGAGACCAAGCGCTCGGGCCGCATGGGCAAGACCGGCACTCTGCACAACATGGCCGGGCAACTGTGTGGCACCAGCTATGCGATCCAGTACATGGACCAGTTCACCACCGAGCCCAAGGGCGAAGCCGGTGACGGCGACCTGTTCGGCGATTCGGGCAACCCGCAGATCACCCTGGTGGGCACCAGCCACAGTGGCAAGAACTACAACTTCGCCGGCTTCCTGGAAGAAGAAATCGGCGCCGACATCCTCAACGTCGCCTTCCCCGGCGGTGGCCTGGAAGGTTCGATGCTGCAGTACCTGGGCAGCGATGAATTCCAGAAGAGCCCACCGAAGATCCTGATCTGGGAATTCTCGCCGCTGTACCGCCTCGACCAGGAAACCATCTACCGCCAGATGATGGCGCTGCTGGATAACGGCTGCGAAGGCAAGACCGCGCAAATGTCGGCCAGCGCCACGCTCAAACCCGGCAAAAACGAACTGATGGTCAACAGCGCCAACAAAGACCTGCGCAACGCCAACCACCAGGTCGATATCCGCTTCGCCGATCCGTCGGTGAAAACCTTGCAAGCCACCCTCTGGTACATGAACGGGCGCCACGAGGACATCAAGATCGAGAAACCCGAAACATCCGATACAGACGGGCGTTTCGCCTTTGAACTGCGCACCGATGAAGACTGGGCCTCGCAGAACTTGCTGGCCGTGGAAGTGCAGGGCCCCGAAGCGGGCGCTGCAGCGCAGAAGGTTGAAGCGAAAATTTGCACACGCAACGTATTTCCAAGCGGTGGTCAGCAGACCGCCCAACTCGGGAAGTGAGGTTACCTATGCAAAAGTTATTGCTCCCTGGCCTGCTGGGCCTGGCCATGTTCGCAGGTTCCGTCAATGCGGCGGCGCCACTGCGTCCGCCCCAGGGCTATTTCGCACCGATCGAAGCATTCAAGACCGGCGACTTCAAGAATGATTGCGACAGCATGCCAACGCCCTACACCGGGCCGTTGCAGTTTCGCAGCAAATACGAAGGCTCCGACAAGGCCCGTTCGACCCTGAATGTGCAGTCGGAAAAAGCCTTTCGCGACAGCACCGCCGACATCACCAAGCTGGAAAAAGACACCAGCAAGCGCGTGATGCAGTTCATGCGTGACGGCCGCCCACAGCAGCTCGAATGCACCCTGAACTGGCTGGTGTCATGGGCCAAGGCCGATGCGTTGATGTCCAAGGACTTCAACCACACCGGCAAGTCGATGCGCAAATGGGCATTGGGCAGTATGGCCTCGGCCTATGTGCGCCTGAAGTTCTCCGAGTCGCAGCCACTGGCCAAGCACCCGCAGGAAGCCCAGCAGATCGAAGCCTGGTTCAACAAGCTGGCCGACCAGGTGGTGAGCGACTGGGACAACCTGCCCCTGGAAAAAACCAACAACCACTCCTACTGGGCCGCCTGGTCGGTGATGGCAACGTCCATCGCCACCAACCGTCGCGACCTGTTTGATTGGGCGGTGAAGGAATACAAGGTCGGCGTGAACCAGGTCGATGACCAGGGCTTCCTGCCAAACGAATTGAAGCGTCAGCAACGCGCCCTGTCGTACCACAACTACGCGCTGCCGCCGCTGTCGATGATCGCCAGTTTTGCCTTGGTCAACGGCGTGGACCTGCGCCAGGAAAACAATAGCGCGCTCAAGCGCCTGGGTGACAAGGTGCTGGCCGGGGTGAAAGACCCGGACATCTTCGAACAGAAGAACGGCAAAGAGCAGGACATGAAGGACCTCAAGGAAGACATGAAATTTGCCTGGCTTGAGCCCTTCTGCACCCTCTACACCTGCGCGCCGGATGTGATCGAACGCAAGCATGGCATGCAACCGTTCAAGACCTTCCGTCTGGGGGGTGACCTGACCAAGGTCTACGACCCGGCGCATGAAAAAGGCAACAAAGGTTCCTGACAAATTAATTGAAGAAATGGGTTCCCCATGTGGGAGCGGGCTTGCTCGCGAAAGCGGTGTGTCAGTCGGCACATCTGTAACTGAACTGCCGCTTTCGCGAGCAAGCCCGCTCCCACAGTTTGAACCGGTTTCGTCAGTAGAAATGCAATACAGCCTCCCCCGAAATCGTGGGGGGGTTTGGGGGGGCTCTGGCCCTTGACTGTTGGTTAAACATGGAGAGATCGGGATGGTTTTCTCGTCCAATGTGTTCCTGTTTCTGTTCTTGCCGATCTTCCTCGGCTTGTACTATTTGAGCGGGCAACGCTATCGCAATCTGCTGCTGCTGATTGCCAGCTACGTGTTCTACGCCTGGTGGCGAGTGGACTTCCTGGCGCTGTTCGCGGCCGTCACGCTGTGGAACTACTGGATCGGCCTAAAGGTGGGTGCCGCCGGTGTACGCACCAAGCCGGCGCAGCGCTGGCTGTTGCTCGGCGTGGCGGTCGACCTGTGCATCCTCGGCTACTTCAAGTACGCCAACTTCGGTGTCGACAGCATCAACGTGATGATGAAGTCGGCCGGCCTGGAGCCGTTCATCCTCACCCACGTGCTGTTGCCGATCGGGATCTCGTTCTACATCTTCGAGTCCATCAGCTACATCATCGACGTGTACCGTGGTGACACCCCGGCAACCCGCAACCTCATCGACTTTGCGGCGTTCGTGGCGATCTTCCCGCACCTGATCGCCGGGCCCGTGCTGCGCTTTCGCGACCTGGCCGACCAGTTCAACAACCGCACCCACACCCTGGATAAATTTTCCGAAGGCTGCACGCGGTTCATGCAGGGTTTCATCAAGAAGGTCTTTATTGCCGACACCCTCGCGGTGGTGGCCGACCATTGCTTCGCCCTGCAAAACCCCACCACGGGCGATGCCTGGCTCGGCGCGCTGGCCTACACCGCGCAGCTGTACTTCGACTTCTCCGGCTACAGCGACATGGCCATCGGCCTGGGCTTGATGATGGGTTTCCGCTTCATGGAAAACTTCAAGCAGCCCTACATCAGCCAGTCGATCACCGAGTTCTGGCGGCGCTGGCACATCAGCCTGTCCACCTGGCTGCGTGACTACCTGTACATCACCCTGGGCGGCAACCGCAAAGGCACGCTGACCACCTATCGCAACCTGTTCCTGACCATGCTGCTCGGTGGCCTGTGGCACGGCGCGAACATCACCTACATCGTGTGGGGCGCCTGGCACGGCATGTGGCTGGCGATTGAAAAAGCCATCGGCCTGAACACCGCGCCGCGCAGTTTCAATGTATTGCGCTGGGCCTTCACCTTCCTGCTGGTGGTGATGGGCTGGGTGATCTTCCGCGCCGAAAACCTGCACGTTGCCGGGCGTATGTACGGTGCGATGTTCAGCTTTGGCGAGTGGTCACTGTCGGAACTCAACCGCGCCAACCTCACCGGCCTGCAAGTAGCAACCCTGGTGGTGGCCTACGCAACGCTGGCGTTCTTCGGCCTGCGCGACTTCTACACCAACCGCCCTGCCGACAAGACCAAGCCAGCCGACCCAAGCCTGATCAAGGCCGTACCCGGCGACAACCCTGGCAGCATCCACGAGCCCGGTTTCAGCGTGGGCCGTGACGCTGCCGTGCAACCGGCCTACTGGACCGCTGACTGGCCACGCTACGCCATGCGCGGCGCGGTACTGCTGCTGTTCGTGGCGTCGATTCTCAAACTGTCGGCGCAGAGTTTCTCGCCGTTCCTTTACTTCCAATTCTGAGGGAGCCGACCATGACCCGTTCATTACGCGTCCTCTACATCAGCCTGTTCCTGGTGCTGTTGCTGGCACTTGGCGCCTGGTCGCTGCGCAGTTTCTTTGGCTTCAGCACCAACGCCGATGCCACCGTGCTCAACGGTCGCTGGACCAAAGCCGTCGAGACCCACTACGACGACGAGTTCCCGATCAAGCGCCTGGGCACCAACCTGTGGGCGGCACTGGACTACAAGCTGTTCAATGAAGGCCGCCCTGGCGTGGTGCTGGGCCGTGATCACTGGTTGTACAGCGACGAGGAGTTCAACCCCGCCGTCAACGAAGACCAGAACCTGCAAGGCAACTACGCGCTGGTCGAAGGCGTGCGCCAGAAGCTCAAGGCCCAGGGTATCCAACTGGTGATGGCGATCGTGCCGGCCAAGGTGCGCCTGTATCCGGAGCATCTGGGTGAAGTGAAACCGGCCAGCGTGCACGCCAATCTGTACCAGGATTTCCATGCTCGAGTGGCGGCGGACAACATTCCGGCCCCGGACCTGCTCGGCCCGCTGCAACAGGCCAAGCTGAGTGGCAAGCAAGTGTTCCTGCGCACCGACACCCACTGGACCCCAGACGGTGCCGAAGTCGCCGCCAAGCAATTGGCCAAGGCGATTGCCGACAAGACCCCACTGAGCGGCGAGCCGCAGCGTTTTGTCACCGAGGCCGAGAAAACCGAGCCGCATAAAGGCGACTTGCGTTTGTTCCTGCCCCTGGACCCGCTGTTCGAAAACCTGATGCCGCCTAAAGAGCCGCTGGAAAAACGCGTCACCCACCTGGCCGAACAGAAAGGTGATGACGCGCTGTTCAGCGACAGCGAAACCCCGGTGGCACTGGTGGGCACCAGCTACAGCGCCAACCCCAACTGGAACTTCGTCGGTGCGCTCAAGCAAGCCTTGCACAGCGACGTGGTCAGCTACGCCGAAGACGGCCACGGCCCGATCCTGCCGATGCTCAGCTACCTCAAAAGTGATGACTTCAAGAACAGCCCGCCGCAAGTGCTGATCTGGGAGTTTCCTGAACGCTATCTGCCCGTTAACAACGAAATCGGTGATGCCGACCCGGCCTGGGTTGCGCAGCTTAAACAAGCCGGTTCGCGCCAACAGAACATGGCAATCAACACATCTAAATCCGAGACGCCCGACCGGGCGCAAAACTGAAAGAGAGGTAACTCACATGACTTTCACTACAACTCCTCGTCGTCTCGCTAAAACCCTGGCAATCGCTGCGGGCCTGAGCTTCGTATCCCTGTCGGCCTTCGCTGGCGGTGACGCCGCCCTGTACGGCCCGACTGCGCCAAAAGGCTCCAGCTTTGTGCGTATCTACAACGCCAGCAACCAGGAAGTCAGCGCCACCGTCGGCAGCACCAACCTCAGCGACGTTGCGCCACTGGCCAGCAGCGACTTCAGCTTCATGCCCGGCGGTGACTACAGCGCCAAGGTCGGCAGCCAGACCCTGCCGGTCAAGCTGGCCGCCGACCACTACTACACCCTGGTCAACAGCGGCAGCGGCCAGCCGCAGTTGATCGAAGAGCCACCGTTCAAGAACAAGCAGAAATCCCTGGTGCGCGTACAGAACCTCAGCGACAAGGCCCTGACCCTGAAAACCGCCGACGGCAAGACCGATGTGGTCAAGTCGGTGGCTGCCAAGGGCCGTGGCGAGCGTGAGATCAACCCGGTGAAAGTGAGCCTGGCGTTGTATGACGGTGACAAGAAAGTCGGCGATGTGAAGCCGGTTGCGTTGGAACGCGGTGAAGCGGCGGTGCTGTATGTCACCGGTTCTGGTTCGAGCCTGTCGCCAGTGTGGGTGAAACGCCCGGTATCGACCCGCTGATTAGCTTTTGAAATTGACGCTCGTCCCTTGTGGGAGCGGGCTTGCTCGCGAATGCAGTGGTTCAGTTGCAGATGTGCCGACTGACACCCCGCTTTCGGGAGCAAGCCCCCTCCCACAGGCTCTGACCCAAACTGATTCAAGGAGAAACACCCATGATCCCAGTAATCCTTTCCGGTGGTAGCGGCTCACGTCTTTGGCCGCTTTCGCGCAAACAGTTCCCCAAGCAGTTCCTGGCTCTGACCGGCGAGCACACCTTGTTCCAGCAAACCCTGGAGCGCCTGGTGTTCGAAGGCATGGACGCCCCCATCGTGGTCTGCAACAAAGACCACCGCTTCATCGTCAACGAGCAACTGAGCGCGCGTAAGCTCGACTGCCAGCGCATCCTGATGGAACCCTTTGGCCGCAACACTGCGCCGGCCGTGGCCCTGACCGCGATGATGCTGGTCAACGAAGGCCGTGACGATTTGATGCTGGTACTGCCCGCCGACCACGTGATCGACGACCAGAAAGCCCTGCAACGCGCACTGGCCCTGGCTACCGTGGCCGCCGAGCGTGGCGAGATGGTGCTGTTCGGCGTGCCAGCCACCCGCCCGGAAACCGGCTACGGCTACATCAAGTCCACCAACGATTCGCTGCTGCCTGAAGGCGTGAGCCGCGTGCAACAGTTCGTGGAAAAGCCCGATGAAAAACGTGCGGTCGAGTTCGTCAAAAGCGGCGGCTACTTTTGGAACAGCGGCATGTTCCTGTTCCGCGCCAGCCGCTTCCTCGAAGAGCTGAAAAAGCATGATCCGGACATCTACGACACCTGCGTGCTGACCCTGGAACGCAGCGAGCAGACCGCCGACACCGTGACCTTCGACGACGCCACCTTCGCCTGCTGCCCGGACAATTCCATCGACTACGCCGTGATGGAAAAAACCCAACGCGCCTGCGTGGTGCCATTGGCTGCTGGTTGGAGCGATGTGGGTTGCTGGGCTTCGCTGTGGGCGGTCAACGATAAAGACGCCAACGGCAACGTGAGCAAAGGCGACGTGGTGATCCAGGACAGCCGCAACTGCATGGTGCACGGCAACGGCAAACTGGTGTCGGTGATCGGCCTGGATAACATCGTGGTGGTGGAAACCAAGGACGCGATGATGATTGCCCACAAGGACAAGGTCCAGGGCGTCAAGCAGATGGTCAACACCCTCAACGAGCAAGGCCGCAGCGAAACCCAGAACCACTGCGAAGTCTATCGCCCGTGGGGTTCCTACGACTCGGTGGACATGGGCGGGCGCTTCCAGGTCAAGCACATCTCGGTCAAGCCGGGCGCGTGCCTGTCGCTGCAGATGCACCACCACCGCGCCGAACACTGGATCGTGGTCAGCGGCACCGCCGAAGTCACCTGTGACGAGAACGTGTTCCTGCTCTGCGAAAACCAGTCCACCTACATCCCGATCGCCTCGGTGCACCGCCTGCGCAACCCGGGCAAGATCCCGTTGGAGATCATCGAGGTGCAATCGGGCAGCTACCTGGGTGAAGACGATATCGAGCGCTTCGAAGATATCTACGGGCGCTCGACACCGGTTGAACGTGGCGTATCGGTGAAAACTATCGCGCAGTAAAACAGTCGTACAAGAAGCCCTCGCCCAGCCCATTGCGTCCCCTATCCGCAGTGGGTTGGGTGGGGGCTTTTTCTTTGGGGTTTGTGGTGCCTGTACAGGCGTCATCGCAGCATAGGTATCTACACAACTTCGGGTAGTGCGCCGAACCTGTGGCGAGGGAGCTTGCTCCCGTGGCGACCGGACAGCCGATGCTTATCTACCTGACGCCCCGCGATCAAACTGTGGGAGCGGGCTTGCTCGCGAAGGCGGCCTGGCAGTCAACACCGTTGGATTGTGTGTATATCCATTCCTGCGGTAACGGCCACTTTGGGTTCCGCCCTGACGGCGGCTCACTTTTGAACAGCGCAAAAGTAAGCAAAACGCTCTTGCCCCACCACTCGGCGCCTCGCTTAGGCTCGGTGTACCCGTAATTCGCCAGTGTGATTTAACGGGGCGCTTGAGATCAAGATCACAAGCAGATCAAGATCAAGAGCGGCTCGCTTCGCATCGTGGTTACCGTTGGCTGCTACAACCTACAAAATTGTGTAGATACCTATGCTCATCGCAGGCAAGCCAGCTCCCACAGTTGACCGCGCCCCCACTTTAGAATGCGGTCGACTGTGGGAGCTGGCTTGCCGGCGATGGCGTCCGCCCGGCCAACACAATGCTCAAGGTAACCAATCCCACCTAAGCTTAAGTTAGGATGCTGGTTCCCTATTCGAGGTGGTCTCCATGTTCTTCGGCGTTCTCCTGATCATCACCTGGCTGGTCCTGCTGCTGCGCTACCCCGCCAAGGCGCTGCCGGTATCGTTGGCCGCTGCCGTCGGCCTGGGGTTTGTCGCAGTGTGGGTGGTATGGCTGGACAACCGCGAAGCGTCGCAACTGGCGCGCCTTGAGCTGCGCATCACCTACGCGCCGCAAGACTGCCCCGCCGACCGACCGCTCAAACTGACCCTCAACAACGGCAACGACGTACCGCTCACCGAACTGCGCTGGCGCGTGGCCGCCTATGCGCCGGGCGATACGGTCAACCTGGCCGACAATGTCTACGCCGCTCCGCGCTATCGCGGCCCCGGCGAGTTGCAGGCGGGTGCAACCTGGGAGGATTGCCTGCCCACCCCGCCGCTGCGCCCTGGCTATCGCCCACAAACCCTGGAATTTCGCGCCGAGCACCTGCAAGGCAGTTTCTCGGACTGACAAAGGATGGACCCATGCCCAACGTACTGATCACCGGTTGCTCCAGCGGCATCGGCCGTGCCCTCGCCGAAGCCTTCAAAGCCGCAGGCTTCGAGGTATGGGCCAGCGCCCGCAAACCCGATGACGTCGCCGCGCTTACTGCCGCAGGCTTTAATGCCCTACAACTGGACGTCAACGACAGCACCGCCCTGCAACGCTTGTCGGAGCAATGGAGCGAGCTGGATGTACTGATCAACAACGCTGGCTATGGCGCCATGGGCCCATTGCTCGACGGCGGCACCGAGGCGATGCAGCGCCAATTCGAGACCAATGTGTTTTCCATCGTCGGCGTAACCCAGGCGCTGTTCCCCGCCCTGCGTCGCAGCAAGGGCCTGGTGGTGAATATCGGCAGTGTTTCCGGCGTATTGGTGACGCCGTTCGCCGGCGCCTACTGCGCGTCCAAAGCCGCTGTGCATGCGTTGAGCGACGCCCTGCGCATGGAGCTGGCACCGTTTGGCGTGCGCGTGATGGAAGTCCAGCCGGGGGCAATCAATACCCGCTTTGCAAAGAATGCCGGCGCCCAGGCCGAATTGCTGATCCACGAACAGTCGCCATGGTGGCCATTGCGCGAGGGCATTCGTGCACGCAGCCAAGCGTCCCAGGATAAACCCACTCCAGCCAGTGAATTTGCCGCAGACGTGCTCAAGGCAGTGCAGCAAGGACAACCACCGCGCCTGCTGCGCTCGGGCAACGGCAGCCGGGCGCTGCCGTGGATGGCGGCGCTGTTGCCCAAGGGGTTGTTGGAGAAGGTGTTGAAGAAGCGCTTTGGCTTGGGCGGTACACTCTAAGGCTTCATGAAATCAATAAACGCCCGCACCTTCAGCGGCAAATGCCGCGTGTCCGGATACATCGCGTAAACCCCTTGCGGGGCAAAACGGTGGTCCGCCAACAGGCGCACCAAGCGTCCCGCGTCCAGATCCTCCTGCACCAACCATTGCGGTAAAACCGCCACACCGTGGCCACGCACGGCAAACGCCTGGAGGACCGACGCGCTGTCGGCCACCAAGGCTGACGGGCCGGCTCGATAAGAGTGTTCAAGACCCGCCGGGTCGGTCACGCTCAATTCGCTCAAGCGGCCATGGCCCAGCCTGGGCACCTGTTCCAACTCATCCAGGGTCTGCAACCCGGCAAACTGCGGCGCCGCGACGGCAAACACCTCGAACGTCGATAACTGCACCGCCCGATGATTGGAGTCCAGCAAGCGCCCCAGCCGTATCGCCACGTCAAAACGCTCGGAGATCAGATCCGCGTGGGTGGAGGATGTGGATAAGTGGATGTTCAGGTCCGGGTGCAAACGGCGAAACGCTTCTACCGCCCGGGCGACCACGGCCAGGGCATATTCGACAGTGGTGGTGATGCGCAGGGTGCCTTTGAGTTGGGCATGCTCACTGCGGGCTTCTTCTACCGCCAGGCGCGCCTCTTCAAGCATGCGCGTGCAGCGCAGGTAGAAGCGTTCGCCGGCATCGGTGAGCGCCAACTGGCGGGTGTTGCGCGTCAGCAGGGTGACGCCGAGTTCCGCTTCCAGGCGCTTGAGGTTGAAGCTGACCACGGCGCGGGTCTGGCCGAGCAGATCCGCGGCAGCAGTGAGCGAACCGGCCTCGACCACAGCCTTGAAGGTGTCAAATCGGTCCAGGCTGACCATGGCGGACGCCCTCCTTTGTCAAAATATTTTTGACAAACTAGCAGGCAAACCGACGTATCCCAAACCCTGCGTGCGGCCTACCCTGCCGGCTTCACTCGCAGGAACGCGTTCATGACCTACCGCTCGAAAGTCGCCTGGATCTTTTTATTAGGTTTTGCCCTGGACCTGGTGAACATGTTTGTCGCCACCGTCGCCTACCCGGACATTGCCCGCGAGCTGCACGCCTCGGTCACGCAACTGGCGTGGATCAGCAACGCTTACATGCTCGGGCTGACCCTGATCATTCCCTTGAGTGTCTGGCTGGCAGCGATCATGGGCGAACGCACGCTGATCGCCACCAGCCTGCTGCTGTTCGCCGGCGCCTCGGTGATGGTGGGCCAGGCCGGTTCCATCGAGGCGTTGATAGGCTGGCGCGCGGTGCAAGGGCTCGGCGGCGGCTTGCTCATTCCCGTGGGCCAGGCCATGGCGTACCGGCACTTTCCCGCCGCCGAGCGCAGCCAGCTGACGGCGCGGGTGATGTCGGTGGCGTTGCTGGTGCCGGCGTTATCGCCAGCGTTGGGTGGGGTGATTGTCGACAGTGTGTCCTGGCGCTGGATTTTCTACGCCAACCTGCCCCTGGCCCTGATCACCCTGCTGCTGGCCTTGCTGTGGATAAAACCCGACGCGCCCACCCGAGTGCGCCCGCCTTTGGACCTGAGCAGTATTTTCAAACAGGTTGCCAGTCCGATGCTGCGCGTGGCGATGCTGGTCTACCTGTGTATCCCCGGGGTGTTTATCGGCACCAGCCTGATCGCCATCCTTTATGTGCGCAGCCTGGGCTATGACGCCACCCAAACCGGCGCGCTGATGCTGCCCTGGGCACTGGCCTCGGCAGTGGCAATCTACCTGAGCAAGAAACTCTTCAATCGCTGCGGCCCCAAACCCTTGCTACTGGCGGGCATGGCGCTGCAATGTGGCGGCATCCTGTTGCTCAACGAGCCGGCCCTGATCATTGCCGCCTATATGTTGATGGGCCTGGGCGGCAGCCTGTGCAGCAGCACCGCGCAAACCCTGGCCTTTCTGGATATTGCGGCCGAGCGCATGGGCCACGCCAGTGCGTTGTGGAACATGAACCGTCAAGTAAGCTTCTGCGTCGGCGCCGCCGTGCTCAGTGCAATCCTGTCGGCCTTGGATTCCTTCGCCATAACCTTCACGATGGCGGCAGCTCTGACCCTGTTGCCGCTTTTCGCAGTGTTGCGCCTGGATGCTTCCAGAGTACGCATGCTGCTTCACCCTTGCAGCGAGCCCAAGCATGATTGACTACAGCGATTTTTTTGAAGAAGTGATCCAGACCCACGTCGAGATCGAGCAATGGTTTGCCGGGGTTGCGCCTCAGGGCACGCTGGAAAATCTGCTGGCGCGCTTCTCACCCGAGTTCAGCATGGTCGCGCCCGCCACCGGAACGCGGGTCAACAGGGCCGGGGTCAATGCGTTGTTTACGCGCCTGGGCGGGATGCGTCCGGGGTTGAAAATCACCTTGAGTGAAATGACCGGGATTGATCGTCATGCACGGGGCGCCACGGTGACGTATCGCGAGCATCAGGTGGATGACAGTGGCACCCAGACCGACCGCCGCGCCACGGTGGTGTTTGAGAAACAGGCCAGTGGCGCGCTGTTGTGGCGGCACTTGCACGAGACCTTTATCAAAGCCTGACGCGTTCAAATGTGGGAGCTGGCTTGCATGCGATGGGCATAGATTTCTACACAACTTCGTGAGGTAGCAGCAGACGGT
>NZ_LYSO01000036.1:0-53389 GCF_001728935.1 Pseudomonas sp. AP42 | reverse complement strand
TCTCGACCCAGACTGATATCCAGCCTTTCTATGCAATGACCCTGCGCATGGCTATCATGCGTGCCTCATTCTGAGGCGATATGTGCATGCTGACGTTGTTGAAACTTCTGAAAGATGGTCAGTTCCATTCTGGAGAAGCGCTTGGCGCTGCCTTGGGCGTTAGTCGCAGTGCCGTGTGGAAGCAGCTTCAGCATCTTGAGGCAGAATTGAATCTCCCCATTCATAAGGTGCGGGGCCGCGGATATAGATTGGCTGCGCCATTGGTGTTTTTGAATGCGCAGGAGATTTCTCTGGGCGCGGCTTCCTTGGCTTGGCCCGTTCACATTTTCGACTCCATTGATTCCACTAATGCTGAGGCTTTACGTCTTATCGGTGCGGGCAGTGCGGCTCCTTTTGTTGTGCTGGCGGAGCAGCAAACGGCGGGTAGGGGGCGACGAGGCCGAAAGTGGGTCAGCCCATTTGCGCAAAACGTTTACTACAGCCTTGTATTGCGTATTGAGGGCGGTCTGCGGCAACTGGAAGGGCTGAGTCTGGTGGTGGGGCTGGCAGTCCTGCAGGCTCTGCGTGAGTCGGGTGTGCGGGGTGCAGCTTTGAAGTGGCCAAACGACGTCCTGGTTGGGCAAAAGAAAATCTCAGGCATCTTGCTTGAGTTGGTGGGAGATCCTGCAGATATCTGTCACGTTGTGCTAGGGATAGGTATCAATGTGAATATGCAGAAGGCTGTAGAGGTTGATCAGCAATGGACTTCGATGCAGCTCGAGGCTGGCTCTCCTGTGGATCGTAATCACCTGGTGGCGCGTTTGGGTTTGCAACTACAAGCCTACCTAGATCGACACAAGGCTGCGGGTTTTGCAGGGTTGCAAGACGAATGGGAACAGCATCACGCCTGGCAGGGGAAGTCCGTGTCTCTTATCGCGGGCGTCAATCAGATTGATGGGGTTGTGCTGGGCGTGGATCGTCAGGGCGCCTTGCGTTTGAATGTCGGTGGCGTTGAGAAAATATACAGCGGTGGTGAGTTAAGCCTGAGGTTGCGTGATGATTCTTGAGCTCGACTGTGGAAATAGCTTTATCAAATGGCGTGTTCTTGAGTTGAGTGAGGCAACTGTTCGCGCGGAAGGCATCGCAGGTTCGGATATCGCGCTGATCGATAGTTTGGTGGCTTTGCCTGGTCTATTGCTCACGCGTTGTCGGTTGGTGAGTGTTCGCGCGCTTGAGGAGACCGATAAGCTGATAGCAGCCTTGGTAGCGGCATTTGGCGTTGCTGTTTCCTGTGCAACGTCTGCTCAAGAAATGGGTGGAGTGCGCAATGGCTACGACGACTTCCAGCGCCTGGGGATGGATCGATGGCTGGCCATGCTGGGCGCGTTCAAGTTGGCGTCAGGTGCATGCTTGGTACTCGACTTTGGTACAGCGGCGACAGCAGATTTTATTGGTCCGGACGGTGGGCACCTGGGTGGGTTTATTTGCCCGGGTATGCCGCTTATGCGGAATCAGCTGCGAACCCATACCCGCAAGATACGCTATGACGATGCGGCCGCTGAGCGGGCTCTGGAGCGTCTCTCTCCTGGTCGAACGACCGTAGAGGCTGTCGAGCGTGGTTGTACGCTCATGCTTAGAGGGTTCGTGCTGACCCAGCTCGAGTTGGCCCGAGGCTATTGGGGGGAGGATTTCACGGTCTTCCTCACTGGAGGCGATGCCGACCTGGTCAGGGAAGCTGCGCCTCAGGCTCGGCTGGTCCCGGACCTGGTGTTTGTTGGTTTGGCGATGGCGTGTCCTTTGTCTTGAGGTGATTATGCGCTGGCTGTTTTTACTTTTACTGGTTCTCAATGTTTTCTATTACGTCTGGCATCAGCAAGGGGCGCCATTGCGGGCCAAGGATGTCACGCCCTTGAGTCTCCATCGGGGAGCACAACAAGATATTCGCCTGCTGAGTGAGTCGGCAGATGCGGTGGCGCGGCGTGATCGGGCTAGGCCGGCGGAGGCGCAAAATACCTGCTTATACATCGGTGGGTTCTCTGATCGACGCCAAGCCTCCTCTCTCGAACAGAGGCTCACGAGCCTGGATATCAAGGTCAAGGTCCAGTTGCTGAACGCACCGGACGCCTCGGGTTATTGGTTGCGCGTAGCCCCTGAGAGCCGTCGCCTGGCTGACGATCTGCCCTTTGAAAGCCTTGCTAATGAATTCAATGAGTTAAAACATAAAATAATGCTGTGTGAAGGCATTGCAACTCTCGAATAGTTTGCATAGAATGGCGCCCGCTTCGCAGTGAAGACCTTTAAGGGCTACAGTGCAAAGCTACCGTCAATGCAGCTAACCTCATAATTTAAATGAGAAAATGCTTGACAGAAGGTCGGTGTGATGTAAAATGCCGGCTCGCTTAGGAGGGGTTCCCGAGCGGCCAAAGGGATCAGACTGTAAATCTGACGTCTACGACTTCGAAGGTTCGAATCCTTCCCCCTCCACCATTTTTAGCGTGAGCTGCAAGCTCCGCGGGTATAGTTTAGTGGTAGAACCTCAGCCTTCCAAGCTGATGATGCGGGTTCGATTCCCGCTACCCGCTCCAAGTTTGCAGGTTGTGCAAGGTGTTTCGCTCTTGTAGCTCAGTTGGTAGAGCACACCCTTGGTAAGGGTGAGGTCAGCGGTTCAAATCCGCTCAAGAGCTCCATATAACAAGGCAGATATGAAAATATCTGCCTTTGTTTTAACAGCTGCCTCGGCTTGAATGTTGTTCGATGTTTCAGGTCTTGTGGGGTTGGTTGTTGTAAAGTCTTTTTCAGGCCTGCATAATGGTCGGCCTGATTTTGTTTTAGGTCAGTAGCTCAATTGGCAGAGCGACGGTCTCCAAAACCGTAGGTTGGGGGTTCGATTCCCTCCTGACCTGCCAGATTCACGTGGTGTGTCTGGCTTTCTTTTCACAGGATCTTCATAGATGACTCCTAAGGCTGAAGCTCAAAGCTCTCGTTTCGATCTGGTAAAGTGGCTCGCTGTAGTCGCCTTGGTGGTCGTAGGCGTTGTTGGCAATCAGTACTATTCTGCTTCGCCGATCCTGTACCGTGTACTCGCTTTGCTTGCCCTTGCTGCTGTAGCTGCCTTTGTAGGCCTGCAGACTGCCAAAGGCAAGTCCTTCGCGGTACTGGTTAAGGAAGCTCGCACCGAAATCCGTAAAGTCGTTTGGCCGACTCGCCAAGAAACCACGCAGACCACATTGATTGTCGTGGCTGTTGTTCTGGTTATGGCGTTGCTGTTGTGGGGGCTTGATTCCCTGCTCGGCTGGCTTGTTTCCTTGATTGTTGGCTAAGGGTGTCCCGTGGCTAAGCGTTGGTACGTTGTGCATGCTTACTCGGGTTACGAGAAGCATGTTATGCGCTCTTTGCTGGAGCGCGTAAAGCTGGCAGGCATGGAAGATGGCTTCGGCGAAATTCTGGTTCCCACTGAAGAAGTGGTTGAAATGCGGAATGGGCAGAAGCGCAAAAGCGAACGCAAGTTCTTCCCTGGCTACGTGCTGGTACAGATGGACATGAACGAAGGTACTTGGCACTTGGTCAAGGATACCCCTCGCGTCATGGGCTTCATTGGCGGTACTGCCGATAAGCCTGCTCCGATCACCGATAAAGAGGCGGAAGCAATTCTGCGTCGTGTTGCTGACGGTAGCGACAAGCCCAAGCCGAAGACGTTGTTCGAGCCGGGTGAGGTTGTTCGCGTTACAGACGGTCCGTTTGCTGATTTCAACGGTACGGTCGAAGAAGTTAACTACGAAAAGAGCCGGATCCAAGTGGCAGTGCTCATTTTCGGTCGCTCTACTCCGGTAGAGTTGGAGTTCAGCCAGGTCGAGAAGGTCTAGCTGGGCAAGCATCCCAACCCCGCAGCTTCGGCTGTGGGGTTTTGTCGTCACTGGGATAAACGCGCAAGTAACCGGGGAGCCTTTCGAGGCGTTTGAACCCGTAATTGGAGTGCCTCATGGCCAAGAAGATTACCGCTTACATCAAGCTGCAAGTGAAGGCCGCTCAGGCCAACCCTAGCCCACCCGTCGGTCCAGCTCTGGGTCAGCACGGCGTGAACATCATGGAATTCTGCAAGGCCTTCAACGCCCGTACTCAGGGTCTTGAGCCAGGTCTGCCGACTCCAGTGATCATCACTGTATACAGCGACCGTAGCTTCACCTTCGAAACCAAGTCGACCCCGGCTTCGGTTTTGCTGAAGAAAGCTGCCGGTCTGACCAGCGGTTCCGCTCGTCCTAACACCGTTAAGGTTGGCACTGTAACCCGTGCTCAGCTGGAAGAAATCGCGAAAACCAAAAACGCGGATCTGACTGCAGCTGATATGGATGCAGCCGTGCGTACCATCGCCGGTTCTGCTCGTAGCATGGGCCTTAACGTGGAGGGTGTGTAATGGCTAAGCTGACCAAGCGCCAAAAGGCTATCGCCGGCAAAATCGAAGCAGGCAAGTCCTACAACTTCGTAGACGCTGCTGCCCTGCTGACCGAGCTGTCGACTGTCAAGTTCAGCGAGTCTGTTGACGTTGCTGTAAACCTGGGTGTTGACCCACGTAAATCCGACCAGGTCGTTCGTAGCGCTACTGTGCTGCCACACGGTACTGGCAAGACTGTACGTGTTGCTGTCTTCACCCAAGGCCCAGCTGCTGAAGCTGCTCTGGCCGCTGGTGCTGATCGCGTTGGCATGGACGACCTGGCTGCCGAAATGAAAGGCGGCGACCTGAACTATGACGTCGTAATTGCTTCCCCGGATGCAATGCGCGTTGTAGGTCAGTTGGGTCAGATCCTCGGTCCACGTGGCCTGATGCCTAACCCTAAAGTCGGCACCGTAACGCCAGACGTAGCTACCGCGGTTAAAAACGCCAAGGCTGGTCAGGTTCGTTATCGCACCGACAAAAACGGCATCATTCACACCTCCGTTGGCAAAGTCGGCTTCGATGCCGTCAAGCTGAAGGAAAACGTTGAAGCCCTGATCGCTGATCTGAAGCGTATCAAGCCGGCTTCCTCGAAAGGTATCTACGTCAAGCGCGTTACCCTGAGCACCACTATGGGCCCAGGTCTGGTCATCGACCAAGGCTCGCTGGACGTATAAGACATAAATTGGCGCAAGTAATTGCGCCAATTGAAAGATTGGGGTCCCTGCCTGGCGGGGGCTATCCAAGACCGTAGGCGACGCAAGTCTTAAACCAACAAGCCTACGCAGATGGTGCTCCCGGTTCCTTACCGAATCAGACACCAAAACGACATCAGGCCTAGGCCAGATGAAACGGTAACAAGCAGGAGTTAAACCCGTGGCAATTAATCTCGAAGACAAGAAGGCCATCGTCGCTGAAGTCAACGAGGCTGCCAAAGCTGCTCTGTCCGCTGTCGTGGCTGATGCCCGTGGTGTGACAGTAGGCGCTATGACCGGACTCCGTAAAGAGGCTCGTGAAGCTGGTGTATACGTACGTGTTGTACGTAACACCCTGCTCAAGCGCGCCGTTGCTGACACTGAATACAGTGTTCTCAACGACGTGTTCACCGGCCCGACTCTGATCGCGTTCTCTAAAGATCATCCAGGCGCTGCTGCCCGTTTGTTCAAAGAATTCGCCAAGAGTCAGGATAAGTTCGAGATCAAGGCAGCTGCGTTCGAGGGCAAGTTCCTCGCAGCTAACCAAATCGACGTACTGGCAACACTGCCGACCCGTAACGAAGCTATTTCGCAGCTGATGAGCGTGATTCAAGGCGCTACCAGCAAGCTGGCTCGTACTCTGGCTGCAGTTCGCGAGCAAAAAGAAGCTGCCGCAGCCTAAGGCTGAGCAAATTCTCTCGCGTATTTTTGTTTATTTCGATGGCCGCGTAGGCCGTCCCCCAATTCAGGAAATACAGCAATGTCTATCTCCCAAGACGATATCCTCAACGCCGTAGCTGAAATGTCGGTTCTGCAGGTTGTTGAGCTGATCAAAGCTTTCGAAGAAAAATTCGGCGTTTCCGCTGCCGCTGCTTCCGCTGGCCCAGCTGTTGCTGCTGTCGCTGCTGAAGAGCAAACCGAATTCAACGTCATGCTGCTGGAAGCTGGCGAGAAGAAAGTAAACGTGATCAAGGCAGTACGTGAACTGACCGGTCTGGGCCTGAAAGAAGCCAAGGCTGTAGTTGACGGCGCTCCTGCCCAGGTTCTGGAAGCTGTGTCGAAAGACGCCGCTGACAAAGCCAAAGCTACTCTGGAAGAAGCAGGCGCTAAAGTCGAGCTGAAGTAAGCATCGACCTTGCGTCTCCAGCCCAAGCGTTAAGCTGAAGGCTGATGGCTGGTGGCTCTTGCCACCGGCCTTTTTCCGTTCTTGGCTGTCGACTCGGTCGCCGCCATTAACGCGCTGTAGCCACCCGAAGCGGTGGTGCAAACCATGGGGTTTGCAAGATTTTCTGGCTGCTCCCGTCGGAGGGGCCAAACAAGCAGGTGACCAAGCTGGGGAACGCTGATGGCTTACTCATATACTGAGAAAAAACGTATCCGCAAGGACTTTAGCAAGTTGCCGGACGTCATGGATGTCCCGTACCTTCTGGCTATCCAGCTGGATTCGTATCGTGAATTCTTGCAGGCGGGAGCGACCAAAGATCAGTTCCGCGACGTGGGCCTGCATGCGGCCTTCAAATCCGTTTTCCCGATCATCAGCTACTCCGGCAATGCTGCGCTGGAGTACGTCGGTTATCGCCTGGGCGAACCGGCATTTGATGTCAAAGAATGCGTGTTGCGTGGCGTTACGTACGCCGTACCTTTGCGGGTAAAAGTCCGTCTGATCATTTTCGACAAAGAATCGTCGAACAAAGCGATCAAGGACATCAAAGAGCAAGAAGTCTACATGGGCGAAATCCCATTGATGACTGAGAACGGTACCTTCGTAATCAACGGTACCGAGCGTGTAATCGTTTCCCAGCTGCACCGTTCCCCGGGCGTGTTCTTCGACCACGACCGCGGCAAGACGCACAGCTCCGGCAAACTCCTGTACTCCGCGCGGATCATTCCGTACCGCGGTTCGTGGTTGGACTTCGAGTTCGACCCGAAAGACTGCGTGTTCGTGCGTATCGACCGTCGTCGCAAGCTGCCGGCCTCGGTATTGCTGCGCGCGCTCGGTTACACCACTGAGCAAGTGCTGGATGCTTTCTATACCACCAACGTATTCAGCCTGAAGGATGAAACCCTCAAGCTGGAACTGATCGCTTCGCGTCTGCGTGGTGAAATTGCTGTCCTGGACATCCAGGACGAAAAAGGCAAGGTCATCGTTGAGGCTGGCCGTCGTATCACTGCGCGCCACATCAACCAGATCGAAAAAGCCGGTATCAAAGAGCTGGAAGTGCCACTGGACTACGTCCTGGGTCGCACTACCGCCAAGGTCATCGTTCACCCGGCTACAGGCGAAATCCTGGCTGAGTGCAACACCGAGCTGAACACCGAGATCCTGGCCAAGATCGCCAAGGCCCAGGTTGTTCGCATCGAGACCCTGTACACCAACGATATCGACTGCGGTCCGTTCATCTCCGACACACTGAAGATCGACTCCACCAGCAACCAATTGGAAGCGCTGGTCGAGATCTATCGCATGATGCGTCCTGGTGAGCCACCAACCAAAGACGCTGCCGAAACCCTGTTCAACAACCTGTTCTTCAGCCCTGAGCGCTATGACCTGTCTGCGGTCGGCCGGATGAAGTTCAACCGTCGTATCGGTCGTACCGAGATCGAAGGTTCGGGCGTGCTGTGCAAGGAAGACATCGTCGCGGTATTGAAGACCCTGGTCGACATCCGTAACGGCAAAGGCATCGTCGATGACATCGACCACCTGGGTAACCGTCGTGTTCGCTGCGTAGGCGAAATGGCCGAGAACCAGTTCCGCGTTGGCCTGGTACGTGTTGAGCGTGCGGTCAAAGAGCGTCTGTCGATGGCTGAAAGCGAAGGCCTGATGCCGCAAGACCTGATCAACGCCAAGCCAGTGGCTGCTGCGGTGAAAGAGTTCTTCGGTTCCAGCCAGCTTTCGCAGTTCATGGACCAGAACAACCCGCTCTCCGAGATCACCCACAAGCGCCGTGTTTCTGCACTGGGCCCGGGCGGTCTGACCCGTGAGCGTGCTGGCTTTGAAGTCCGTGACGTACACCCGACGCACTACGGTCGTGTTTGCCCGATCGAAACGCCGGAAGGTCCGAACATCGGTCTGATCAACTCCCTGGCTGCCTATGCGCGCACCAATCAGTACGGCTTCCTCGAAAGCCCGTACCGTGTGGTGAAAGACGCCCTGGTCACCGACGAGATCGTATTCCTGTCCGCCATCGAAGAAGCTGATCACGTGATCGCTCAGGCTTCGGCCACGATGAACGACAAGAAAGTCCTGGTCGACGAGCTGGTAGCTGTTCGTCACTTGAACGAGTTCACCGTCAAGGCGCCGGAAGACGTCACCTTGATGGACGTTTCTCCGAAGCAGGTAGTTTCGGTTGCAGCGTCGCTGATCCCGTTCCTGGAACACGATGACGCCAACCGTGCGTTGATGGGTTCCAACATGCAGCGTCAAGCTGTACCGACCCTGCGTGCTGACAAGCCGCTGGTAGGTACCGGCATGGAGCGCAACGTAGCGCGTGACTCCGGCGTTTGCGTCGTGGCTCGTCGTGGCGGTGTGATCGACTCCGTTGATGCCAGCCGCATCGTGGTTCGTGTTGCCGATGACGAAGTAGAAACTGGCGAAGCCGGTGTCGACATCTACAACCTGACCAAATACACCCGCTCGAACCAAAACACCTGCATCAACCAGCGTCCGCTGGTGAGCAAGGGTGATCGCGTTCAGCGTAGCGACATCATGGCCGACGGCCCGTCCACCGACATGGGTGAACTGGCTCTGGGTCAGAACATGCGCATCGCGTTCATGGCATGGAATGGCTTCAACTTCGAAGACTCCATCTGCCTGTCCGAGCGTGTGGTTCAAGAAGACCGCTTCACCACGATCCACATTCAGGAACTGACCTGTGTGGCGCGTGATACCAAGCTTGGGCCTGAGGAAATCACTGCAGACATCCCGAACGTGGGTGAAGCTGCACTGAACAAGCTGGACGAAGCCGGTATCGTTTATGTAGGTGCTGAAGTTGGCGCTGGCGACATCCTGGTCGGTAAGGTCACTCCGAAAGGCGAGACCCAGCTGACGCCGGAAGAGAAGCTGCTGCGTGCCATCTTCGGTGAAAAAGCCAGCGACGTTAAAGACACCTCCCTGCGTGTACCTACCGGTACCAAAGGTACTGTCATCGACGTACAGGTCTTCACCCGTGACGGCGTTGAGCGTGATGCTCGTGCACTGTCCATCGAGAAGACCCAGCTCGACGAGATCCGCAAGGATCTGAACGAAGAGTTCCGTATCGTTGAAGGTGCGACCTTCGAACGTCTGCGTTCCGCTCTGGTAGGCCACAAGGCCGAAGGTGGCGCAGGCCTGAAGAAAGGTCAGGACATCACCGACGAAATCCTCGACGGTCTTGAGCACGGCCAGTGGTTCAAACTGCGCATGGCTGAAGACGCTCTGAACGAGCAGCTCGAGAAGGCCCAGGCCTATATCGTTGATCGCCGCCGTCTGCTGGACGACAAGTTCGAAGACAAGAAGCGCAAACTGCAGCAGGGCGATGACCTGGCTCCAGGCGTGCTGAAAATCGTCAAGGTTTACCTGGCAATCCGTCGCCGCATCCAACCGGGCGACAAGATGGCCGGTCGTCACGGTAACAAGGGTGTGGTCTCTGTGATCATGCCGGTTGAAGACATGCCGCACGATGCCAATGGCACCCCGGTCGACGTGGTCCTCAACCCGTTGGGCGTACCTTCGCGTATGAACGTTGGTCAGATCCTTGAAACCCACCTGGGCCTCGCGGCCAAAGGTCTGGGCGAGAAGATCAACCGTATGATCGAAGAGCAGCGCAAGGTCGCAGACCTTCGTAAGTTCCTGCACGAGATCTACAACGAGATCGGCGGTCGCAACGAAGAGCTGGACACCTTCTCCGACCAGGAAATCCTGGATCTGGCGAAGAACCTGCGCGGCGGCGTTCCAATGGCTACCCCGGTGTTCGACGGCGCCAAGGAAAGCGAAATCAAGGCCATGCTGAAACTGGCAGACCTGCCAGAAAGCGGCCAGATGCAGCTGTTCGACGGCCGTACCGGCAACAAGTTCGAGCGCCCGGTTACTGTTGGCTACATGTACATGCTGAAGCTGAACCACTTGGTAGACGACAAGATGCACGCTCGTTCTACCGGTTCGTACAGCCTGGTTACCCAGCAGCCGCTGGGTGGTAAGGCTCAGTTCGGTGGTCAGCGTTTCGGGGAGATGGAGGTCTGGGCACTGGAAGCATACGGTGCTGCATACACTCTGCAAGAAATGCTCACAGTGAAGTCGGACGATGTGAACGGTCGTACCAAGATGTACAAAAACATCGTGGACGGCGATCACCGTATGGAGCCGGGCATGCCCGAGTCCTTCAACGTGTTGATCAAAGAAATTCGTTCCCTCGGCATCGATATCGATCTGGAAACCGAATAACACGTGACGCGAATCGAGAGCGGGGCTGTTTAGCCCGCTCTCTGCTCCGCCAGGAGGAAAGGCCTTGAAAGACCTACTGAATTTGCTGAAAAACCAGGGTCAAGTCGAAGAGTTCGACGCCATCCGTATTGGATTGGCATCGCCTGAGATGATCCGTTCGTGGTCGTTCGGTGAAGTTAAAAAGCCGGAAACCATCAACTACCGTACGTTCAAACCAGAACGTGACGGCCTGTTCTGCGCCAAGATCTTTGGCCCGGTAAAGGATTACGAGTGCCTGTGCGGTAAGTACAAGCGCTTGAAGCACCGTGGTGTGATCTGCGAGAAGTGTGGCGTTGAAGTCGCGCTGGCCAAGGTTCGTCGTGAGCGCATGGCGCACATCGAACTGGCTTCGCCGGTTGCCCACATCTGGTTCCTGAAATCGCTGCCGTCCCGTATCGGCTTGCTGATGGACATGACCCTGCGTGATATCGAACGTGTTCTCTACTTCGAGAGCTATGTCGTTATCGACCCAGGCATGACCACCCTTGAAAAAGGTCAGCTGCTGAACGACGAGCAGTACTTCGAAGCGCTGGAAGAGTTCGGCGACGATTTCGATGCCCGCATGGGTGCCGAAGCTGTCCGCGAACTGCTGCACGCTATCGACCTGGAGCACGAGATTGGTCGTCTGCGCGAAGAGATTCCGCAAACCAACTCCGAAACCAAGATCAAGAAGCTGTCCAAGCGTCTGAAGTTGATGGAAGCCTTCCAGGGTTCCGGCAACTTGCCAGAGTGGATGGTGCTGACCGTTCTGCCGGTTCTGCCGCCAGACCTGCGTCCGCTGGTACCGTTGGACGGTGGTCGTTTCGCGACGTCCGACCTCAACGACCTGTACCGCCGCGTGATCAACCGTAACAACCGCTTGAAGCGCCTGCTTGATCTGTCCGCTCCGGACATCATCGTGCGCAACGAAAAGCGTATGTTGCAAGAAGCGGTCGATGCCCTGCTCGACAACGGTCGTCGTGGCCGCGCTATCACAGGTTCCAACAAGCGTCCTCTGAAATCCCTGGCTGACATGATCAAGGGTAAGCAAGGTCGTTTCCGTCAGAACTTGCTCGGTAAGCGTGTTGACTACTCCGGTCGTTCGGTAATTACCGTAGGCCCGACCCTGCGTCTGCACCAGTGCGGTCTGCCTAAGAAGATGGCACTCGAGCTGTTCAAGCCGTTCATCTTCGGCAAGCTGGAAATGCGCGGTCTCGCGACCACCATCAAAGCGGCCAAGAAAATGGTCGAGCGCGAACTGCCAGAGGTTTGGGACGTTCTTGCTGAAGTGATCCGCGAACACCCGGTTCTCCTCAACCGTGCACCGACCCTTCACCGTCTGGGTATCCAGGCGTTTGAACCTGTACTGATCGAAGGTAAGGCTATCCAGCTGCACCCTCTGGTCTGTGCTGCGTACAACGCCGACTTCGACGGCGACCAAATGGCCGTGCACGTACCGCTGACACTGGAAGCTCAGTTGGAAGCGCGTGCGTTGATGATGTCGACCAACAACATCCTGTCGCCAGCCAACGGTGAGCCAATCATCGTTCCGTCGCAGGACGTTGTATTGGGTCTGTACTACATGACCCGTGAAGCGATCAACGCCAAGGGCGAAGGTCGTGTGTTCGCTGACCTGCAAGAAGTTGACCGTGTGTTCCGTGCCGGCGAAGCCGCACTGCACGCCAAGGTCAAAGTGCGGATCCACGAAACCGTCAACGACCGTGACGGCGGCAGCGTGAGCAACACCCGTATCGTCGACACCACTGTCGGCCGTGCGCTGTTGTACCAGGTTGTGCCAAAAGGTCTGTCGTACGACGTCGTCAACCTGCCGATGAAGAAAAAGGCGATCTCCAAGCTGATCAACCAGTGCTACCGCGTGGTTGGTTTGAAAGAGACCGTTATCTTCGCTGACCAGTTGATGTACACAGGTTTCGCTTACTCGACTATCTCCGGCGTTTCCATCGGCGTTAACGACTTCGTTATCCCGGATGAAAAAGCTCGCATCATCAGTGCTGCCACTGACGAAGTGAAAGAGATCGAGAGCCAGTACGCCTCCGGCCTGGTAACCCAGGGCGAGAAGTACAACAAGGTGATCGACCTTTGGTCCAAGGCGAACGACGAAGTTTCCAAGGCGATGATGGCCAACCTCTCGAAAGAGAAAGTCATCGACCGTCACGGCGACGAAGTTGACCAGGAATCCTTCAACTCGATGTACATGATGGCCGACTCGGGCGCGCGGGGTTCTGCTGCGCAGATCCGTCAGCTCGCCGGTATGCGTGGCCTGATGGCCAAGCCGGACGGTTCCATCATCGAAACGCCGATCACTGCGAACTTCCGTGAAGGTTTGAGCGTACTTCAGTACTTCATCTCCACTCACGGTGCTCGTAAGGGTCTTGCGGATACCGCGTTGAAAACCGCTAACTCCGGTTACCTGACTCGTCGTCTGGTAGACGTTGCACAAGATCTGGTTGTAACCGAGATCGATTGCGGCACCGAGCACGGCCTGCTGATGACTCCGCATATTGAAGGCGGTGACGTTGTAGAGCC
This sequence comes from Pseudomonas sp. AP42, assembly GCF_001728935.1. NCBI lineage: Bacteria > Pseudomonadati > Pseudomonadota > Gammaproteobacteria > Pseudomonadales > Pseudomonadaceae > Pseudomonas > Pseudomonas sp. AP42. The sequence continues at coordinate 40,302 of NZ_LYSO01000036.1, read as the reverse complement.
ACTGGGTGAACGTGTATTGGGTCGTGTTATTGCCCGTGACGTGTTCAAGCCGGGTACCGAGGAAGTTATCGTTCCTGCTGGCACCCTGGTTGACGAGAAGTGGGTCGAGTTCATCGAACTCAACAGCATCGACGAAGTGATCGTTCGCTCGCCGATCAGCTGCGAAACCCGCTACGGCATCTGCGCCAAGTGCTACGGCCGTGACTTGGCTCGTGGTCACCAGGTGAACATCGGTGAAGCGGTCGGCGTTATCGCTGCCCAGTCTATCGGTGAGCCGGGTACCCAGCTGACCATGCGTACGTTCCACATCGGTGGTGCGGCAAGCCGGACCTCCGCAGCCGACAGCGTTCAGGTGAAGAATGGCGGTACCGTCCGCCTGCACAACCTCAAGCACGTTGAGCGAGTGGATGGCCACTTGGTTGCTGTGTCCCGTTCCGGTGAGCTGGCCATCGCTGATGACTACGGTCGTGAGCGTGAGCGTTACAAGCTGCCGTACGGTGCTGTGATTTCGGTTAAAGAAGGTGACAAGGTCGACGCTGGCGCAATCGTGGCCAAGTGGGATCCGCACACTCACCCAATCGTTACCGAAATGAAAGGTACCGTGACCTACGTGGGCATGGAAGAAGGCATCACGATCAAGCGTCAGACTGACGAATTGACCGGTATGACCAACATTGAAGTGCTCGACGCCAAAGATCGTCCAGCTGCCGGTAAGGACATCCGTCCTGCCGTGAAGATGGTCGATGACAACGGCAAGGATCTGTTGCTGCCAGGTACTGACGTAATCGCTCAGTACTTCCTGCCAGCCAACGCCCTGGTCGGTGTAGCGGATGGTGCGAAGATCGCGATCGGTGATGTTATCGCGCGTATCCCGCAAGAAACTTCGAAGACCCGTGACATCACCGGTGGTCTGCCGCGTGTTGCCGACTTGTTCGAAGCTCGTCGTCCGAAAGAAGCGTCGATTCTGGCTGAAGTCAGCGGCACCATCGCGTTCGGTAAAGAGACCAAGGGCAAGCGCCGTCTGGTCATTACCCCGAACGACGGTAGCGATCCGTATGAAGAGCTGATTCCGAAGTGGCGTCACCTGAACGTGTTCGAAGGCGAACAGGTAAACCGCGGCGAAGTTATCTCCGACGGTCCGAGCGATCCACACGACATCCTGCGTCTGCTGGGTGTGAGTGCGCTGGCCAAGTACATCGTTAACGAGATCCAGGACGTTTACCGTCTGCAAGGCGTGAAGATCAACGACAAGCACATCGAGACCATCCTGCGTCAGATGCTGCGTAAAGTTGAAATCGCTGAATCCGGCGATTCTAGTTTCATCAAGGGCGACCAGATGGAACTGACTCACGTACTGGTAGAAAACGAGCGCCTGGCGAACGAAGAGAAATTTGTCTCCAAGTTCACTCGCGTGTTGCTGGGTATCACCAAGGCGTCGTTGTCCACTGAGTCGTTCATCTCGGCGGCCTCCTTCCAGGAGACCACTCGCGTACTGACCGAAGCAGCGGTAACCGGCAAGCGCGATTACCTGCGCGGCCTGAAAGAAAACGTAGTCGTGGGTCGTCTGATCCCGGCGGGTACCGGTTTGGCTTATCACAGCGAGCGTAAGCGTCGCCGTGATGCTGACAAGCCGCTGCGCGTAAGCGCCAGTGAAGTGGAAGCTGCACTGACCGAAGCGCTGAACTCAAGCGGTAACTGAGTTCTGCGATAGATGAGTCTGGGCCCTGACACTCCCATTCGTCGGATCGAGGCATTTTTGCCCCGGTTCGACGCGAGGGGAGGTCGGGGCCTTGCCTTGACTGGGGACAAGATCCTCTTTAGACTCTTGTACCCCTAAATTTGGCGGGAATTCGTTCCTGCCATTTTGCTTTTCTTGCAAGACAATAGCGTCGCAAGACAACAGTGGAGCTAGTAGATGGCAACTATCAACCAGCTGGTACGTCAGCCGCGTAAGCGTATCGTCGAGAAATCCGACGTACCTGCGCTGCAGAACTGCCCGCAACGTCGTGGCGTATGCACCCGTGTGTATACCACCACGCCGAAAAAACCTAACTCGGCACTGCGTAAAGTATGCCGTGTGCGTCTGACCAACGGTTTCGAGGTTTCCTCGTATATCGGCGGTGAAGGCCACAACCTGCAAGAGCACAGCGTGGTACTGATCCGCGGCGGTCGTGTAAAAGACTTGCCAGGTGTTCGTTATCACACCGTACGCGGTTCTTTGGATACTTCCGGCGTTAAAGGTCGTAACCAGGGTCGTTCGAAGTACGGTACCAAGAAGCCTAAGTAGTAGCGGCTTTTTGTAAACCTGAATCATCTTATTTTCTGAGTCGATAAGAGTAAGGTCGGAGGCGTCCCGAAAGGGCACCGATTCCGAGCGAACCTGAAGACCGTTTGAGGGCTTATCCATGCCAAGAAGACGCGTAGCAGCCAAGCGCGAAGTGCTTGACGATCCAAAATACGGAAGCCAAATTCTGGCCAAGTTCATGAACCACGTGATGGAAAGCGGCAAGAAAGCCGTTGCCGAGCGTATCGTTTATGGCGCGCTGGAAAAGGTTAAAGAACGCAAGAACAGCGACCCCCTGGAAATCTTCGAGAAAGCTCTCGACGCCATCGCTCCGCTGGTCGAAGTGAAGTCGCGCCGTGTAGGCGGTGCTACTTACCAGGTTCCGGTTGAAGTTCGCCCGTCCCGTCGTAACGCTCTGGCAATGCGCTGGTTGGTAGACTTCGCCCGTAAGCGCGGCGAGAAGTCTATGGCTCTGCGTTTGGCCGGCGAACTGTTGGACGCTGCTGAAGGTAAAGGTGCTGCTGTTAAGAAGCGTGAAGACGTGCACCGTATGGCTGAAGCCAACAAAGCTTTCTCGCACTACCGCTTCTAATTTTAGCTTCACTAATTTTGCGAGGGCTTTATGGCTCGTACTACTCCGATTAGCCGCTACCGTAACATCGGTATCGTCGCTCACGTGGATGCTGGTAAAACCACCACCACCGAGCGCGTACTGTTTTACACCGGCAAAAGTCACAAAATGGGCGAGGTGCATGACGGCGCCGCGACCACAGACTGGATGGTTCAGGAGCAGGAGCGTGGTATTACCATTACTTCTGCTGCTATTACCGCCTTCTGGAAAGGTTCCGAGAAGCAGTACAAAGACGAGCATCGCTTCAACGTAATCGATACCCCGGGCCACGTAGACTTCACCATTGAAGTTGAGCGTTCCCTGCGCGTACTCGACGGCGCTGTCGTTGTGTTCTGCGGCACCTCGGGTGTTGAGCCTCAGTCGGAAACCGTATGGCGTCAAGCCAACAAGTACGGTGTTCCACGTCTTGTTTATGTAAACAAGATGGACCGTGCTGGTGCCAACTTCCTGCGCGTGATCGGTCAGATCAAGCAGCGTCTGGGTCACACTCCGGTGCCTATCCAGTTGGCTATCGGTTCCGAAGACAACTTCCAGGGTCAGATCGATCTGATCAACATGGAAGCTGTTTACTGGAATGATTCCGACAAAGGTATGGTTCCTGTTCGTAAGCCTATCCCTGAAGAGCTTCAGGAACTGGCTGACGAGTGGCGCAACAACATGGTTGAGGCTGCTGCCGAAGCCAGCGAAGAGCTGATGAACAAATACCTCGAAGGTGAAGAACTCACCAACGTGGAAATCAAGGCCGCTCTGCGTCAGCGTACTATCGCTGGTGAGATCGTCTTGGCTGTTTGCGGTTCCTCGTTCAAGAACAAGGGTGTTCCCCTGGTTCTCGACGCCGTTATCGACTACCTGCCTGCTCCAACCGACATTCCTGCTATCAAGGGTTCCAACCCTGATAACGAGGAAGAAGAAATGGAGCGTCACGCCGATGACAACGAGCCGTTCTCGGCTCTGGCGTTCAAGATCGCTACCGACCCATTCGTGGGTACTTTGACCTTCGTCCGCGTTTACTCGGGCGTGTTGGCCTCCGGCGACGGCGTGATCAACTCGGTTAAAGGCAAGAAAGAGCGCGTGGGTCGTATGGTGCAAATGCACGCAAACGCCCGTGAAGAGATCAAGGAAGTACGCGCTGGTGACATCGCGGCCCTGATCGGCATGAAGGACGTCACCACTGGTGAGACTTTGTGCGACGCTGCCAAGCCAATCATCCTGGTTCGCATGGACTTCCCGGAGCCGGTTATTTCGGTTGCCGTAGAGCCTAAGACCAAGGATGACCAGGAAAAAATGGGTATCGCTCTGGGCAAACTTGCTCAGGAAGATCCATCTTTCCGCGTCAAGACTGATGAAGAGACTGGTCAAACGATCATCTCCGGCATGGGCGAGCTGCACCTGGACATCCTGGTTGACCGGATGCGCCGTGAGTTCAACGTCGAAGCCAACATCGGTAAGCCTCAGGTTTCCTATCGTGAGCGCATCACGAAGAACTGTGAAATCGAAGGCAAGTTCGTTCGTCAGTCCGGCGGTCGTGGTCAGTTCGGTCACTGCTGGATCCGTTTTGCTCCTGCTGACGAAGGTCAGGAAGGTCTGCAATTCGTGAACGAAGTAGTAGGTGGTGTTGTTCCTAAGGAATACATCCCTGCTATCCAGAAGGGTATCGAAGAGCAGATGAAGAACGGTGTTGTTGCCGGCTATCCGCTGATCGGCCTGAAAGCAACCGTTTTTGACGGTTCTTACCACGACGTCGACTCCAACGAGATGGCGTTTAAGGTGGCTGCTTCCATGGCAACCAAGCAACTGGCCCAGAAGGGCGGTGGTGAGTTGCTTGAGCCAATCATGGCGGTAGAAGTTGTTACACCTGAAGACTATATGGGTGATGTCATGGGCGACCTTAACCGTCGTCGCGGCATGATCTTGGGTATGGAAGACACGGTTTCCGGCAAAGTGATTCGCGCCGAGGTTCCGTTGGGCGAGATGTTCGGTTATGCGACCGACGTTCGTTCCATGTCCCAGGGTCGCGCAAGCTACTCTATGGAATTCAAAAAATACAACACAGCTCCGGCGCACATCGCTGAAACTGTATCCAAAAAACAAGGCTGATTCAGTCCTTTAGGCAAGGAGTTAATTGTCGTGGCTAAAGAAAAATTTGATCGTTCCCTACCGCACGTCAACGTTGGCACCATCGGTCACGTTGACCACGGTAAAACCACTCTGACTGCTGCTCTGACTCGCGTTTGCTCCGAAGTATTCGGTTCCGCAATCGTTGATTTCGATAAAATCGACAGCGCGCCAGAAGAGAAAGCTCGTGGTATCACCATCAACACCGCGCACGTTGAATACAACTCGCTGATCCGTCACTACGCTCACGTTGACTGCCCAGGTCACGCTGACTATGTGAAGAACATGATCACCGGTGCTGCCCAGATGGACGGCGCAATCCTGGTTTGCTCGGCCGCTGATGGTCCGATGCCACAAACCCGTGAGCACATCCTGCTGTCCCGTCAGGTTGGCGTTCCGTACATCGTGGTTTACCTGAACAAGGCTGACCTGGTAGACGACGCTGAGCTGCTGGAACTGGTTGAGATGGAAGTGCGCGATCTGCTGAGCACTTACGACTTCCCAGGTGACGACACTCCGATCATCATCGGTTCTGCTCGTATGGCTCTGGAAGGCAAAGACGATAACGAAATGGGCACCACGTCCGTTCGTAAACTGGTTGAGACTCTGGACAGCTACATCCCAGATCCAGTCCGTGTTATCGACAAGCCTTTCCTGATGCCAATCGAAGACGTATTCTCGATCTCCGGTCGCGGTACTGTTGTAACTGGTCGTATCGAGCGCGGTATCGTTAAGGTACAAGATCCACTGGAAATCGTTGGTCTGCGTGACACTACCGTCACCACCTGCACCGGTGTTGAAATGTTCCGTAAGCTGCTCGACGAAGGTCGTGCTGGCGAGAACTGCGGCGTTCTGCTGCGTGGTACCAAGCGTGACGACGTTGAGCGTGGCCAGGTTCTGGTCAAGCCAGGTTCGGTTAAGCCGCACACCAAGTTCGAAGCTGAAGTGTACGTGCTGAGCAAAGAAGAAGGCGGTCGTCACACTCCGTTCTTCAAAGGCTACCGTCCACAGTTCTACTTCCGTACTACTGACGTGACTGGTAACTGCGAACTGCCGGAAGGCGTAGAAATGGTAATGCCAGGCGACAACATCAAAATGGTTGTCACCCTGATCAAAACCATCGCTATGGAAGACGGTCTGCGTTTCGCAATCCGTGAAGGCGGCCGTACCGTTGGTGCTGGCGTTGTAGCTAAAATCATCGAGTAATCTCTCTTTTGAGTGAGCTTTGATGTTTTGAGAAAGCCCCCGCTTAGCGGGGGCTTTTTTATTGGGTTGACACCTATCTAGGGCGTCTATAGAATTGCGCCTCCTTTTAACGGGCGTATTGCGCCCGGTGGGAATAGCAGCCGGAGTCTGAAATCCAATGCAAAATCAGCAAATCCGTATCAGGTTGAAGGCTTTTGACCATCGCCTGATCGACCAATCCACCCAGGAAATCGTGGAAACCGCGAAACGTACTGGTGCTCAAGTGCGTGGTCCAATTCCACTGCCTACCCGTAAAGAGCGGTTCACCGTTCTGGTCTCCCCGCACGTCAACAAAGACGCGCGTGACCAGTACGAGATCCGTACTCATAAGCGCGTACTGGACATCGTCCAGCCAACGGATAAAACCGTTGATGCACTTATGAAGCTCGATCTTGCGGCCGGTGTGGAAGTACAGATCAGCCTCGGCTAAGACTTGGGTCTTAGTCGTGTAACGCTCTGAAATGGGCGGCCATAGCGGGTGAAAGCCCCGTACACTCATGAGGTTTACAACATGACTATTGGTGTAGTCGGTCGTAAATGCGGTATGACCCGTATTTTCACCGAAGAAGGTGTCTCCATTCCGGTCACGGTCATTGAGATCGAACCGAATCGCGTCACCCAGTTCAAAACTGAAGAAACCGATGGCTATCGTGCAGTGCAAGTCACTGTCGGCGAGCGTCGTGCTTCGCGCGTGACTGCTGCTCAAGCAGGTCACTTCGCTAAAGCAAACGTTGCAGCTGGTCGTACTGTCATGGAGTTCCGTCTTGAAGACGGCGACTACCAGGCTGGCGATCTGATCAACGCTGAAATCTTCGCCGCTGGTCAACTGGTTGATGTAACCGGTCAGTCCAAAGGTAAAGGCTTCCAGGGTACGATCAAGCGTTGGAATTTCCGTGGTCAAGACAACACTCACGGTAACTCCGTTTCCCACCGCGTCCCGGGCTCTATTGGCCAGTGCCAGACTCCTGGTCGTGTATTCAAGGGCAAAAAAATGTCCGGTCATATGGGCGCTGAGCGCGTGACCGTGCAGTCCCTCGAAGTAGTGCGCGTCGACGCTGAACGCAATCTGTTGTTGGTCAAGGGTGCTGTTCCTGGCGCTACTGGCGGCAACCTGGTTGTACGTCCAGCGGCCAAGGCTCGCGGTTAAGGGGAAGCTGACATGCAATTAAATGTAAATGACGCTCAAGCGATCGAAGTTTCCGAACTGACATTTGGCGGCGAATTCAACGAGACGCTCGTTCACCAAGCAGTCGTGGCCTACATGGCCGGCGGCCGTCAAGGTAGCAAGCAGCAAAAGACCCGTTCCGACGTACGTGGTGGCGGTAAGCGCCCTTGGCGTCAGAAAGGCACTGGCCGTGCTCGTGCCGGTACTATCCGTAGCCCAATCTGGCGTGGCGGCGGTACCACTTTCGCAGCTCGTCCACAGGATCACTCTCAGAAGCTCAACAAGAAGATGTACCGCGCAGCACTGCGCTCCATCCTTGCTGAACTCGTGCGTACTGATCGTCTGGTCGTGGTTCAGGACTTCGCTGTTGAAAGTCCAAAAACCAAAGATCTGCTGGGCAAACTGAACAACATGAGCCTGACCGACGTTTTGATCGTGTCCGAAGCTGTTGATCAGAACCTGTACCTGGCTGCTCGCAACCTGCCACACGTTGATGTACGTGACGTGCAAGGTTCCGATCCAGTTAGTCTGATCGCATACGACAAGGTGTTGATCACCGTGTCGGCCGTGAAGAAATTCGAGGAGCTGCTGGGATGAACCAGGAACGCGTATTTAAAGTTCTGCTTGGCCCGCACGTTTCCGAAAAGGCTACGGTTCTGGCTGACAAGAAAGGCCAGTTCGTTTTCAAGGTTGCAACTGACGCAACCAAGCTGGAAATCAAGAAGGCCGTCGAAAGCCTGTTCAGCGTGAAAGTAGAGCGTGTTACTACCCTGAATGTTCTGGGTAAGAGCAAGCGCACTGCTCGCGGTCTGGGCAAGCGTAATGACTGGAAGAAGGCAGTTATCTCCCTTCAGCCAGGCCAAGATCTCGATTTCAGCAGCAGTGCTGAGTAAGGAAGGGGTGCATCATGGCAATCGTTAAATGCAAACCGACTTCCCCTGGCCGCCGTTTTGTGGTCAAGGTGGTCAACCAGGAGCTGCATAAAGGCGCTCCTCACGCACCGCTGCTCGAGAAAAAATCGAAGTCTGGTGGTCGTAACAACAATGGTCGCATTACCACTCGTCACATCGGTGGTGGCCATAAGCAGCATTATCGTCTGGTCGACTTCCGTCGCAACGACAAAGATGGCATCGCTGCCACTGTCGAGCGTATCGAATACGATCCAAACCGTACTGCTCACATCGCTCTGCTGCTGTACGCAGATGGCGAGCGTCGCTACATCATCGCCCCTAAAGGCGTGAGTGCTGGCGACCAGCTGATCGCAGGTGCTCTGGCACCGATCAAGCCGGGCAACGCTCTGCAACTGCGTAACATTCCAGTTGGTAGCACCGTACACGGCATCGAATTGAAACCAGGTAAAGGCGCACAGATCGCTCGTTCCGCTGGTGCTTCGGCTCAGCTGATCGCTCGTGAAGGTGTCTACGTGACCCTGCGTCTGCGTTCTGGTGAGATGCGTAAAGTACTGGCTGAATGCCGTGCGACCCTGGGCGAAGTCTCGAACTCCGAGCACAGCCTGCGTTCGTTGGGTAAAGCTGGTGCCAAACGCTGGCGTGGCGTTCGCCCAACCGTTCGTGGTGTTGCCATGAACCCGGTTGACCACCCACACGGTGGTGGTGAAGGTCGTACCTCTGGTGGTCGTCATCCGGTATCGCCATGGGGCTTCCCGACTAAGGGCGCGAAGACTCGTGGTAATAAGCGTACCGACAAAATGATCGTCCGTCGTCGCAAGTAAATAGAGGGATACGACAGTGCCACGTTCTCTGAAAAAAGGTCCTTTTATTGATCTTCACCTACTGAAGAAGATCGAAGTGGCGGCGGAAAAGAACGATCGCAAACCAGTTAAAACCTGGTCGCGTCGTTCGATGATCCTGCCACAAATGGTCGGTCTGACCATCGCAGTACACAACGGTCGTCAACACGTCCCAGTTCTCGTTAACGAAGACATGGTCGGCCACAAACTGGGCGAGTTTGCCGGTACCCGCACTTATCGTGGGCACGTGGCAGACAAGAAAGCCAAGCGTTAAGGGGTTAGGAAATGGAAGTAGCCGCTAAGTTGTCGGGCGCTCGAATCTCCGCCCAGAAAGCCCGCTTGGTCGCCGACCAGATCCGCGGGAAGAAGGTGGGCGAAGCGCTCAACCTGTTGGCTTTCAGCAGTAAGAAAGCCGCCGAGATCATGAAGAAAGTGCTGGAGTCGGCCGTAGCCAACGCCGAGCATAACGAAGGCGCAGACGTTGATGACCTGAAGGTCAGCACCGTTTTCGTCAACGAAGGGCGTTCGCTGAAGCGCATCATGCCACGTGCCAAAGGCCGTGCTGATCGCATCGTCAAGCGGTCTTGCCATATCACTGTCAAGGTTGCTGACAAGTAACGGAGTCGAAGAGATGGGTCAGAAAGTACATCCCATTGGCATTCGCCTGGGAATCGTCAAGGAGCACACCTCCGTCTGGTACGCAGACGGTCGGACTTATGCGGACTACTTGTTCGCTGATCTGAAGGTGCGTGAGTATCTCCAAGACAAACTAAAAAGCGCGTCCGTAAGCCGTATCGATATCCATCGTCCGGCCCAAACTGCACGTATCACCATCCACACCGCTCGTCCAGGTATCGTTATCGGGAAGAAAGGTGAAGATGTTGAGAAACTGCGTCAGGACCTGACCAAGCAAATGGGTGTGCCTGTGCACATCAATATCGAAGAGATCCGCAAGCCGGAGCTCGACGGTATGCTGGTTGCGCAGAGCGTAGCTCAGCAGCTGGAGCGTCGCGTAATGTTCCGTCGCGCTATGAAGCGCGCCGTACAGAACGCCATGCGCATTGGTGCCAAAGGCATCAAAATCCAAGTGAGCGGTCGTCTCGGCGGTGCTGAAATCGCACGTACTGAATGGTATCGCGAAGGTCGTGTGCCACTGCACACCCTGCGTGCCGACATCGACTATGCCAACTACGAAGCTCACACCACTTACGGTGTGATCGGTGTAAAGGTTTGGATCTTCAAAGGCGAAGTAATTGGTGGTCGCCAAGAAGAACTGAAACCACAAGCACCAGCGCCTCGTAAAAAAGCTGCTAAGTAAGGGGTACGCCAAATGTTGCAACCTAAGCGTACGAAGTTCCGCAAGCAGATGACAGGCCACAACCGTGGTCTGGCTCAGCGCGGTAGCAAAGTCAGCTTCGGCGAGTTCGCGCTGAAGTCTGTAGCTCGTGGTCGTCTCACCGCTCGTCAGATCGAGTCAGCGCGTCGTGCTCTGACCCGTCACGTAAAACGTGGCGGCAAGATCTGGATCCGTGTATTCCCGGACAAGCCGATCTCCAAAAAGCCTCTTGAGGTTCGGATGGGTAAAGGTAAGGGTAACGTGGAATACTGGGTAGCCCAGATTCAGCCAGGCAAAGTCCTGTATGAAATCGAGGGTGTTTCTGAAGAGCTGGCGCGTGAGGCTTTCGCCCTGGCTGCTGCAAAGCTGCCGCTCGCCACCTCCTTTGTTAAACGGACGGTGATGTGATGAAAGCGAATGAACTTCGTGAAAAATCCGCACAGCAGCTGAACGAGCAACTGCTCGGCCTGCTGCGCGACCAGTTCAATCTGCGTATGCAGAAAGCAACTGGCCAGTTGGGGCAGTCTCATCTGCTCTCGCAAGTTAAGCGTGACATCGCTCGCGTGAAGACTGTGCTCAACCAGCAGGCAGGTAAGTGATCATGGCTGAAGCCGAAAAGACTGTCCGTACGCTGACTGGCCGTGTTGTCAGCGACAAGATGGACAAAACCATCACCGTTTTGATCGAGCGTCGCGTTAAGCACCCGATCTACGGTAAATATGTTAAGCGTTCGACTAAGCTGCACGCGCACGACGAAACCAATCAGTGCCACATCGGCGACAAAGTCACTATTCGTGAAACTCGTCCGATGGCCAAGACCAAGTCTTGGGCACTGGTTGATGTTCTCGAACGCGCTGTGGAAGTCTAAGGACTAGGGGTCGGAGAAATTATATGATTCAGACTCAATCCATGCTCGATGTGGCCGATAACAGCGGCGCTCGCCGTGTTATGTGCATCAAGGTGCTGGGTGGCTCCCATCGTCGTTACGCTGGTATCGGTGACATCATCAAAGTTACCGTGAAGGAAGCAATTCCTCGCGGTAAGGTGAAAAAAGGCCAAGTGATGACTGCTGTTGTAGTCCGCACTCGTCACGGCGTACGTCGTGCTGATGGCTCCATTATCCGCTTTGATGGCAACGCTGCTGTTCTTCTGAACAACAAGCAAGAGCCGATCGGCACCCGTATCTTTGGGCCAGTGACCCGTGAACTTCGTACTGAGAAGTTCATGAAGATCGTCTCGCTCGCCCCAGAAGTGCTGTAAGGAGATCCGACATGCAAAAGATTCGTCGTGACGACGAGATCATCGTGATCGCCGGCAAAGACAAAGGTAAGCGCGGTAAGGTGCTTAAGGTTCTCGCTAATAACCGTCTGGTTATCGGTGGTCTGAACCTGGTCAAGCGTCATACCAAGCCTAACCCGATGTCGGGCGTGCAGGGCGGTATCGTCGAGAAAGAAGCTCCGCTGGATGCTTCTAACGTCGCCATCTTCAACGGCGAAACCAACAAGGCTGACCGCGTTGGTTTCAAAGTAGAAGACGGTAAGAAAATTCGTGTCTTCAAGTCGACCCAAAAAGCGGTTGATGCTTGAACACTGCTAGGTAGATTAGACCATGGCACGACTACAAGAGATTTACCGGAAGGAAATCGCCCCTAAGCTTAAGGAAGAACTTAAGCTCGGGAACGTGATGGAAGTTCCGCGCGTCACCAAAATCACCCTGAACATGGGTCTGGGCGAAGCGATCGGCGACAAAAAAGTCATCGAGCACGCTGTTGCCGACCTGGAAAAGATCACCGGTCAGAAAGTCGTTGTGACTTACGCTCGGAAATCCATCGCTGGCTTTAAAGTCCGTGAAGGTTGGCCGATCGGCGTCAAAGTGACTCTGCGCCGTGAGCGTATGTACGAATTCCTGGATCGTCTGCTGTCGATCTCCCTGCCTCGGGTCCGCGACTTCCGCGGCCTGAATGCCAAGTCCTTCGATGGTCGTGGTAACTACAGCATGGGCGTGAAAGAGCAGATCATCTTCCCGGAAATCGACTACGACAAGATCGATGCTCTCCGCGGTCTGGACATCACCCTGACCACCACTGCCAAGAACGATGATGAAGGTCGCGCCCTGTTGCGTGCTTTCAAATTCCCGTTCCGCAACTGATTGGAGTAGGACCATGGCCAAGATGAGCATGAAAAACCGCGAGCTGAAGCGTCAGCTCACGGTTGCCAAGTACGCCAAGAAGCGTGCAGCACTGAAAGCAATCATCGTTGATCTGAACGCAAGTCCAGAAGCGCGTTGGGAAGCGACAGTTGCTCTGCAGAAGCAGCCACGTGACGCAAGCGCTTCGCGCATGCGTAACCGCTGCCGCCTGACCGGTCGTCCACACGGCGTTTACCGCAAGTTCGGCCTCGGCCGTAACAAACTGCGTGAAGCGGCAATGCGTGGTGACGTACCAGGTCTGGTTAAAGCCAGCTGGTAAGTACTTTCAACGTCCAGGTGGTCGGAATCGCAAGATACTGACCACCGGTGACCTTGAATCTGGATCAAGCCCCTTTTGGGGCTTGTTTCATTTCTGGAGTATGTCTAAAATACGCGGCTCGCCTGAGCCCGTGTTTTTTGTGCTCGGAGATTCTCGGCGACATATGTAGCCGCAAGGCTAATTTTTTTGTATTAGGAGCGTCTAGCCCATGAGTATGCAGGACCCGTTAGCGGACATGCTAACTCGTATCCGTAATGCCCAGATGGCTGAAAAGTCCGTCGTAAGCATGCCATCTTCCAAGTTGAAGGTAGCTGTTGCCAAAGTCCTGAAAGACGAAGGCTACATTGCGGGTTATCAGATCAGCAGCGAAATCAAACCACTGCTGTCCATCGAGCTGAAGTACTTCGAAGGCCGTTCGGTCATCGAGGAAGTGAAGCGCGTTAGCCGTCCAGGCCTGCGTCAGTACAAGTCCGCTGAAGATCTGCCGAAAGTTCGTGGCGGTCTGGGCGTGTCTATCGTCTCCACCAACAAAGGTGTGATGACGGATCGTGCTGCGCGCGCTGCCGGTGTCGGCGGCGAAGTTCTTTGCACTGTGTTCTAAGGGGGGATAAGCATGTCTCGCGTCGCTAAGAACCCCGTTAAGCTGCCAGCCGGTGTCGAAGTCAAATTCGCAGGCCAACAGCTTTCGGTGAAGGGTGCCAAGGGTACTCTTGAACTGAACATCCATTCGTCCGTTGAGATCGTTGAAGAAGCTGGTGAGCTGCGTTTCGCTGCTCGCAATGGCGATCAACAAACTCGCGCAATGGCCGGTACCACGCGTGCGTTGGTAAACAACATGGTCCAAGGCGTAAGCCAAGGCTTCGAGCGTAAGCTCCAGCTGGTCGGTGTTGGTTACAAAGCGCAAGCAAAAGGCACGGTTTTGAACCTTGCCCTTGGCTTCTCGCACCCAGTGGATTACGAACTGCCAGCGGGCATCACTGCTGAGACTCCTAGCCAGACCGATATCCTGATCAAGGGCATCGATAAGCAGCTGGTAGGTCAAGTGGCCGCTGAGATCCGCGACTTCCGTCCACCAGAGCCGTACAAAGGCAAAGGTGTGCGCTACGCGGACGAAGTCGTCCGTCGTAAAGAAGCCAAGAAGAAGTAGGGCATAGCAAATGACCGACAAAAAAGTTACTCGACTGCGTCGCGCTCGCAAAGCACGCCTGAAAATGCACGAACTCGAAGTCGTGCGTCTCTGCGTGTTCCGCTCGTCGCAGCACATCTACGCCCAGGTCATCTCGGCCGACGGCAACAAAGTCCTGGCAAGCGCCTCGACTTTGGATAAAGAACTGCGTGATGGTGCCACTGGCAACATCGACGCGGCCACAAAGGTTGGCCAGCTGGTCGCTACGCGTGCTAAGGCCGCTGGCGTCTCGCAAGTGGCTTTCGACCGCTCTGGCTTCAAGTACCACGGTCGCGTGAAAGCGCTGGCTGATGCTGCTCGTGAAGCTGGGCTGGAGTTCTAAGTTATGTCAAATAACGACCAAAAGCGCGACGAAGGCTACATTGAGAAGCTGGTTCAAGTTAACCGCGTAGCCAAAACCGTTAAAGGCGGCCGTATCTTCACTTTCACCGCGTTGACCGTGGTGGGTGATGGTAAAGGGCGTGTTGGCTTCGGCCGTGGCAAGTCACGTGAAGTGCCTGCTGCGATCCAGAAGGCAATGGAAGCTGCTCGTCGCAACATGATCCAAGTTGATCTGAACGGCACCACTCTGCAGTACGCAATGAAGTCCGCTCACGGCGCTTCGAAGGTGTACATGCAGCCTGCTTCTGAAGGTACCGGTATCATCGCTGGCGGCGCTATGCGTGCTGTCCTCGAAGTTGCTGGCGTTCAGAACGTTCTGGCCAAGTGCTACGGCTCGACTAACCCGGTAAACGTGGTTCACGCCACTTTCAAGGGTCTGAAGGCTATGCAATCTCCTGAGTCCATCGCTGCCAAGCGTGGTCTGACTGTCAAGGAGATCTTCTGATCATGGCTACCGTTAAAGTAACGCTGATCAAAAGCATGACCGGCCGCATCCCTAACCACAAATTGTGCGTTAAAGGTTTGGGTCTGCGTCGCATCGGTCACACTGTAGAAGTCCAGGATACTCCCGAGAATCGCGGGATGATCAACAAGGCTTACTACATGCTGCGTGTAGAGGGTTAATCGATGAAACTCAATGATCTGAGTCCAGCGCCGGGTTCCCGTCGCGAAAAGCATCGTCCGGGCCGTGGTATCGGTAGTGGTTTGGGTAAGACCGGTGGCCGTGGCCACAAGGGTCAAACCTCCCGCTCCGGTGGCACCATTGCTCCAGGCTTTGAAGGCGGTCAACAGCCGCTGCATCGTCGCCTGCCTAAGTTCGGTTTCGTATCCCTGAAAGCCATGGACCGCGCAGAAGTGCGTCTGTCCGAGCTGGCTAAAGTGGAAGGCGACATCGTTACTGTGCAGACCCTGAAAGATGCCAACGTGATCAACGTCAACGTACAGCGTGTGAAAATCATGCTGTCCGGTGAAGTGACTCGCGCTGTCACTATCGGCAAGGGAATCGGCGCCACCAAAGGTGCGCGTTCGGCTATCGAAGCAGCTGGCGGCAAGTTCGAGGAATAAATGGCTAAGCAAGGTGCTCTCTCAGCGCTCGGCAAAGGCGGTATGTCTGAACTTTGGGCTCGTCTGCGTTTTCTGTTCCTGGCGATTATCGTCTACCGAATAGGCGCACACATCCCGGTTCCAGGTATCAACCCGGACCGACTCGCAGACCTGTTTCGACAGAATGAGGGGACCATTCTTAGCTTGTTCAACATGTTTTCCGGCGGCGCGCTGGAGCGGATGAGCATCTTTGCACTGGGGATCATGCCGTACATCTCGGCATCGATCATCATGCAGCTGATGACAGCCGTCAGCCCGCAGCTGGAGCAGTTGAAGAAGGAAGGTGAAGCTGGCCGTCGCAAGATTAGCCAGTACACCCGCTACGGCACTGTCGTCCTCGCCCTGGTTCAAGCTATCGGCATGTCCGTTGGCTTGGCCGGGCAGGGCGTTGCGTTCACTGGTGACTTTGGCTTCCATTTCGTCGCAGTATCCACGTTTGTGGCTGGTGCGATGTTCATGATGTGGCTGGGTGAGCAGATTACTGAGCGTGGTGTTGGCAACGGTATCTCGATGTTGATTTTCGCAGGTATCGTCGCCGGTCTTCCGAGAGCAATCGGGCAGTCTTTCGAGTCTGCGCGTCAGGGTGATATCAATATCTTCGCCTTGGTTGCCATCGGTTTGCTGGCAGTAGCGATTATCGGTTTTGTGGTGTTCATTGAGCGTGGCCAGCGTCGTATTGCTGTTCACTACGCCAAGCGTCAGCAGGGCCGTAAGGTCTTTGCTGCGCAGACCAGCCACTTGCCGCTGAAAGTGAATATGGCCGGTGTTATTCCGGCAATTTTCGCGAGCAGCATCTTGCTGTTTCCGGCTTCGTTGGGTACCTGGTTTGGTCAGTCTGAAAATATGGGCTGGCTGCAGGACCTCTCTCAGTCGATCGCTCCTGGTCAGCCGTTGAATATTCTGCTGTTTAGTGCAGGGATTATTTTCTTCTGCTTCTTCTATACGGCGTTGATGTTCAATCCGAAAGACGTAGCGGAAAACCTGAAGAAGTCCGGTGCCTTTATTCCGGGCATCCGTCCAGGTGAGCAGTCGGCACGCTACATTGATGGCGTTCTGACTCGTTTGACCCTGTTCGGTGCTCTATATATGACGGCCGTGTGTCTGTTGCCCCAGTTCCTGGTGGTTGCAGCAAACGTTCCGTTCTACCTTGGCGGGACCTCGTTGCTGATCGTGGTCGTGGTTGTGATGGACTTCATGTCCCAAGTACAATCGCACCTCGTTTCGCACCAGTACGAATCCCTGATGAAGAAAGCCAACCTGAAGGGCTACGGCAGCGGCATGTTGCGCTGAGTACCCCATAAGGTTCGAGGAGTTGGTGATGAAAGTTCGTGCATCGGTGAAAAAGCTGTGCCGTAACTGCAAGATTATTCGCCGCGAAGGTGTTGTTCGAGTAATTTGCAGCGCGGAACCGCGTCACAAACAGCGCCAAGGCTGAGTGTGATCCGCTTGAAGCCCGGCAGCTAGTGCGCTGCCGGGTTGATTATTTGTTATTACAGCGATATTATCTCGCGCCCTATTTCTTGGCTTCCGGGGCGTAGGTAGCTGTCAATTGGAGTCCCACTGAATGGCCCGTATTGCAGGCGTTAACATTCCAGATAACAAGCACACTGTTATCTCGCTGACCTACATCTATGGTGTTGGTCGCACTACTGCGCAGAAAATTTGCGCGGTCGCTGGGGTAAACCCAGCCGCTAAGATCAAGGATCTGAGCGACGAGCAGATTGAACAGCTGCGTGGCGAAGTGGCGAAGTTCACCACTGAAGGTGACCTGCGTCGCGAAATCAACATGAAAATCAAGCGTTTGATGGACCTCGGTTGCTATCGCGGTCTGCGTCATCGTCGTGGTCTTCCAGTACGCGGTCAGCGTACCAAGACTAACGCGCGTACCCGTAAAGGTCCGCGTAAGCCGATCCGCAAGTAATCGCCCCAGCGAATCGACAGGAAAATTATCATGGCAAAACCTGCTGCTCGTCCTCGTAAAAAAGTTAAAAAGACAGTGGTTGATGGCATCGCCCACATCCATGCATCTTTTAACAACACCATCGTGACCATCACCGACCGTCAAGGTAACGCGCTTTCTTGGGCTACCTCCGGTGGTTCGGGTTTCCGCGGTTCCCGCAAGTCCACTCCGTTTGCTGCTCAAGTAGCTGCTGAACGTGCTGGTCAAGCTGCGCTGGAATATGGCCTGAAAAACCTCGACGTTAACGTCAAAGGTCCAGGTCCAGGTCGTGAGTCTGCTGTCCGTGCTTTGAACGGCTGTGGCTATAAGATCGCCAGCATCACCGACGTGACGCCAATCCCGCACAACGGGTGCCGTCCGCCGAAGAAGCGCCGCGTGTAATCCAGGAGATTGTAAAGAATGGCTCGTTACATTGGTCCAAAATGCAAACTCGCTCGTCGCGAAGGCACCGATCTCTTCCTGAAGAGCGGCGTGCGCGCGATCGAATCGAAGTGCAACATTGAAGCAGCACCTGGTATCCACGGCCAACGCCGCGGTCGCCAGTCCGACTACGGCACTCAACTGCGTGAAAAGCAGAAGGTCCGTCGTATCTACGGCGTTCTCGAGCGTCAGTTCAGCGGCTACTACAAAGAAGCTGCTGGCAAGAAAGGTGCAACCGGTGAAAACCTGCTGCAACTGCTCGAATGCCGTCTGGACAACGTTGTATACCGTATGGGCTTTGGTTCGACTCGTGCCGAATCCCGTCAGCTGGTATCGCACAAGTCGATCAGCGTTAACGGTCAGACCGTAAACGTTCCGTCCTACCAGGTTCGTGCTGGTGACGTGGTCGCAGTTCGCGAGAAAGCAAAAAACCAACTTCGCATTGTCCAAGCTCTCGATCTGTGTGCCCAACGTGGCCGCGTAGAATGGGTAGAAGTAGACACTGAGAAGAAGTCGGGCGTTTTCAAGAACGTTCCTGCTCGCAGTGATCTGTCCGCCGACATCAACGAAAGCCTGATTGTCGAGCTCTACTCCAAGTAAGGGCTAGAAAATAGGTGCATCCATGCAGATTTCGGTAAATGAGTTCCTGACACCCCGCCACATTGATGTGCAGGTTGTCAGTCCAACCCGCGCCAAAATTACTCTCGAGCCTCTCGAGCGTGGTTTTGGCCACACCCTGGGCAACGCGCTGCGCCGCATCCTGTTGTCCTCAATGCCCGGCTGTGCAGTAGTCGAGGCCGAGATTGACGGTGTGCTCCACGAGTACAGCGCCATCGAAGGTGTACAGGAAGACGTAATTGAAATCCTGTTGAACCTTAAAGGTCTGGCTATCAAGCTGCACGGCCGTGACGAAGTTACGCTGACCTTGTCGAAGAAGGGTTCGGGGGTGGTTACCGCTGCCGATATTCAGCTGGATCATGATGTCGAGATCGTTAACCCCGATCACGTAATCGCTAACCTGGCGTCTAACGGCGCCCTGAACATGAAGCTCACTGTAGCTCGTGGTCGTGGTTATGAACCGGCCGACTCGCGTCAGAGCGATGAAGACGAAAGCCGCAGCATTGGTCGCTTGCAGCTTGACTCTTCGTTCAGCCCGGTTCGCCGTATCGCATACGTGGTGGAAAACGCCCGTGTCGAACAGCGTACTAACCTGGACAAGCTGGTTATTGATCTGGAAACCAACGGTACCCTGGATCCTGAAGAGGCTATCCGCCGCGCTGCAACCATTCTGCAACAGCAGTTGGCTGCGTTCGTCGACCTCAAAGGTGACAGCGAACCAGTGGTAATCGAGCAGGAAGACGAGATCGATCCGATCCTGCTTCGCCCGGTTGACGATCTGGAACTGACTGTACGTTCGGCTAACTGCCTTAAGGCGGAAAACATTTACTACATCGGTGACCTGATCCAGCGCACCGAAGTAGAACTGTTGAAGACTCCGAACCTGGGCAAGAAATCCTTGACTGAAATCAAGGACGTTCTGGCCTCCCGCGGTCTGTCCCTCGGCATGCGCCTCGACAACTGGCCGCCTGCAAGTCTTAAGAAGGACGACAAGGCGACTGCCTGATCGTCGTAATCACCGAACGTGAGTTTGGTAAGGAATGAACCATGCGTCATCGTAAAAGTGGTCGTCACCTGAGCCGTACCAGCTCGCACCGCAAGGCCATGTTCCAAAACATGGCGGTGTCGCTGTTCGAGCACGAGCTGATCAAAACTACACTGCCGAAAGCTAAAGAACTGCGTCGCGTTGCTGAGCCGCTGATCACTTTGGCCAAGACAGACAGCCTGGCTAACCGCCGTCTGGCTTTCGACCGTACTCGTTCGAAAGCTATCGTTGGTAAGCTCTTCAACGACCTGGGCAAGCGTTACGCTACCCGTGAGGGTGGCTACCTGCGCATCCTCAAGTGCGGTTTCCGCGCTGGCGACAACGCGCCTATGGCGTACGTCGAGTTGGTTGATCGTGCTACTGCCGGCGAAGCTGTAAGCGCCGAGTAAAACGACAAGCTGCAACGAAAAACCGGGCCTAGTGCCCGGTTTTTTGTGCGCGTAACAAAAGCGTGCTGCGTACAAGAATCCTCAAGCGACACGCCTCACTATGAGCGTTGGGTATGTTGGTAGTTATTTTCTATTGAAGCCTACAATTTAATGAATTTGTAGGTGTCATGTGGATGGTCAATACTCCCTCCAAGCCGATTAGCCGGCAGTTCAAAGCCCGACCTGAGGAAGATGCGCATGAGCCAGAATAAAGTCCTTACCACCGCCAGCGGCGCGCCCGTTGCGGACAATCAGAACTCACGTTCCGCCGGCCCACGTGGCCCATTGCTGCTCGACGATTTCCACCTGATCGAGAAGCTTGCTCACTTCAACCGTGAAAATATCCCTGAGCGTCGCGTGCACGCCAAAGGTTCGGGTGCCTTCGGTACCTTCACGGTGACAAAAGACATTACCCAGTACACCAGCGCCAAGTTGTTCGAGTCCGTTGGCAAGCAGACGCCTACGTTCCTGCGTTTCTCCACCGTAGGCGGTGAACGTGGTTCGGCTGATACTGAGCGCGATCCACGTGGCTTCGCCTTGAAGTTCTACACCGAAGAAGGCAACTGGGACATCGTCGGTAACAACACCCCGGTGTTCTTTATCCGTGACCCGCTGAAATTCCCGGACTTTATCCACACCCAGAAGCGTCTGCCGCAAAGCAACCTGAAAAGCGCACAGATGATGTGGGATTTTTGGTCGCACTCCCCGGAGGCGCTGCACCAAGTCACCATTCTGTTTTCGGACCGTGGCATTCCAGACGGCTACCGTCACATGCACGGTTTCGGCAGCCACACTTACAGCCTGATCAACGCCCAGGGCGAGCGTCATTGGGTGAAGTGGCACTACAAGACCAAGCAAGGCATCAAGAACCTGGCGCCGGCCGAGGCTGCCCGCTTGGCGGGTACTGATCCTGACTACGCCCAGCGCGATCTGTTTGGCGCAATCGAGCGCGGTGACTTCCCCAAGTGGCGCGTGTGCATCCAGATCATGACCGAGGCCCAGGCGAACGCCCATTACGAGAACCCGTTTGACGTGACCAAGACCTGGTCGCAAAAAGAATTCCCGTTGATTGAAGTGGGTGAGTTGGAGCTCAATCGTAATCCGCAGAACTACTTCGCCGAAGTCGAGCAGGCCGCATTTGGCCCAAGCAACATGGTCCCAGGCGTTGGCCTGTCGCCAGACCGTATGCTGCAAGGTCGGGTTTTTGCCTACGCCGATGCGCACCGCTACCGTGTGGGCACCAACCACCAGCAACTGCCGGTGAACGCGCCACGTAGCCCGGTTAACAGCTACCAGCGTGACGGTTCCATGGCTTTTGGCAGCAACGGTGGTGCGGCTCCGAACTACGAGCCAAACAGCTACGCCGACGCACCGAAACAAGCTCCGCAATATGCAGAGCCAGCATTGGCCCTGAGCGGCGCCGCTGATCGCTACGATCATCGCGAAGACACGGACTACTACAGCCACGCCGGTGCGCTGTTCCGTCTGATGAATGACGAGCAGAAAGCCCTGCTCACCAATAACATCGCCGGTGCAATGGGGGGCGTTTCCAGCGACGTGGTCCAGCGTCAACTGCAGCACTTCTATAAAGCCGACCCGGCTTATGGAGAAGCAATCGCAAAGGCACTGGGTGTATCGCTTAACTGACTCTAAACGATAAGCAGAACCGCCCTCATTTGGGCGGTTTTTGCGTTAATTCAGCTACTTTTCCCTGAAAATCTTCACTTTTCTGCCGTTTGTCCCGTGACCTTCAAGTCAGCATGGTTCAAACTACAGCCTTTCAAGCAGGGAGATGTAGGGCGATGCAAGGTCACCCCGACGTAATCGATTACCTCAACACGTTGCTGACGGGCGAACTGGCAGCTCGTGACCAATATTTCATCCATTCGCGTATGTACGAAGACTGGGGCTTTACCGAGCTCTACGAGCGTATCAACCACGAAATGGAAGAAGAGGCGCAGCACGCTGATGCCCTGATGCGCCGCATTCTGATGCTCGAAGGCACGCCGCGTATGCGTCCTGATGATCTGGATGTGGGTACCACAGTGCCTGACATGCTCGCTGCCGATCTTCGCCTTGAGTACAAGGTCCGTGCCGCACTCTGCAAGGGCATCGAGCTTTGCGAGCAGCACAACGACTATGTCACCCGGGAAATACTGCGGGTGCAGTTGAATGACACCGAAGAAGATCACACCTACTGGCTGGAAAAGCAGTTGGGCCTGATCAAGCTGATCGGCCTGGAGAATTACCTGCAATCGCAGTTCTGATTCCCGGTTACAAAAAAGCCCCTGTCACTGCAAAGTGACAGGGGCTTTTTATTGGGCCTGAAAAATCAGGCCCGGTCGCGTTCCAGCAACGGTTTCAAGTAGTAACCGGTATGCGACTGCGGCATTTCGGAAACCTGCTCCGGAGTGCCCACTGCGATAATCTGGCCACCCTTCGAACCACCTTCCGGCCCCAGGTCTACCAGCCAGTCGGCAGTCTTGATCACATCAAGGTTGTGCTCGATCACCACCACGGTATTGCCGTGGTCTCGCAGGCGGTGCAGTACGTCCAGCAACTGCTGAATATCCGCGAAGTGCAGGCCGGTGGTCGGCTCGTCGAGGATGTACAAGGTTTTGCCGGTATCGCGCTTGGACAGCTCGCGAGACAGCTTGACCCGCTGCGCCTCGCCACCCGACAGCGTGGTCGCTGATTGCCCCAGCTTGATGTACGACAGGCCCACATCCATCAGCGTCTGCAGCTTGCGCGCCAACGCCGGCACCGCGTCGAAGAACTCGCGAGCTTCCTCGATGGTCATTTCCAGGGTCTCGTGGATGCTCTTGCCCTTGTACTTGATCTCCAGGGTCTCGCGGTTGTAGCGCTTGCTCTTGCACACATCGCACGGCACGTAGATGTCCGGCAGGAAGTGCATCTCCACCTTGATCAGGCCATCGCCCTGGCACGCTTCACAGCGGCCACCCTTGACGTTGAACGAGAACCGACCCGGCCCATAACCCCGTGAGCGCGACTCTGGCACGCCAGCGAACAACTCGCGGATAGGCGTAAACAGCCCGGTGTAGGTGGCTGGGTTTGAACGCGGCGTACGTCCAATCGGGCTCTGGTCGATGTCGACCACCTTGTCCAGATGCTCCAGGCCCTTGATGCTGTCGTGGGCCGCTGCTTCCAGGGTGGTCGCGCCGTTCAGGGCGGTAGCACTCAGGGGGAACAGGGTGTTGTTGATCAGCGTCGACTTGCCCGAACCGGAAACACCGGTCACGCAAGTCAGCAGGCCCAGCGGAATCTCCAGGTCGACATTGCGCAGGTTGTTGCCGCGCGCGCCCTTGAGGTGTAGCGCCATCTTCTTGTTGCGCGGTGTGCGCTTGGCGGGCACTTCAATCTTCACACGGCCGGACAGGTATTTGCCGGTCAGTGAATCAGGATGTGCCATCACCTCGGCAGGCGTGCCTTCAGCAACGATATGGCCACCATGCACGCCCGCGCCGGGGCCGATATCGACTACGTAGTCCGCCAGGCGGATAGCGTCTTCATCATGCTCGACCACGATCACGGTATTGCCAATATCGCGCAGGTGTTTCAGCGTGCCCAGCAAGCGGTCATTGTCCCGTTGGTGCAAGCCAATCGACGGCTCGTCGAGGATATACAGCACGCCCACAAGGCCGGCGCCAATCTGGCTGGCCAGGCGAATGCGCTGCGCCTCACCGCCGGACAAGGTGTCGGCGCTGCGGTCCAGCGACAGATAGTCCAGGCCCACGTTAACCAGGAACTGCAATCGCTCGCGAATTTCCTTGAGGATCTTGTCGGCAATTTCCCCGCGACGACCGGTCAGCTTCAGCACGCCAAAGTATTCACAGGCATCGCCGATCGGCAGGTTGGTCACTGCCGGCAGGGTCTTCTCGCCTACCCATACATGCCGGGCTTCACGGCGCAGGCGCGTGCCACGGCAATCCGGGCATGGCTGTGTGCTGAGGAATTTCGCCAGCTCCTCGCGCACGCTCGCCGATTCGGTTTCGCGGTAGCGGCGTTCCAGGTTCGGCACGATGCCTTCGAACGGGTGCGAGCGCTTGACGATATCGCCGCGGTCGTTCAGGTATTTGAAGTCGACATTCTGTGAACCGCTGCCATTGAGAATGACTTTCTGCTGGTCTGCCGGCAGTTGGTTGAATGGCACTTCCAGGCTGAATTTGTAGTGGGACGCCAATGACCCAAGCATCTGGAAGTAGTAGACATTACGCCTGTCCCAGCCACGTATCGCACCCTCGGCCAAGGTCAGTTCGCCATTGACCAGGCGCTTGATATCGAAAAACTGTTTCACACCCAGGCCGTCGCAAGTCGGGCAGGCGCCGGCCGGGTTGTTGAAGGAAAACAGCTTGGGTTCCAGCTCACTGATGGCATGGCCACAGATAGGGCAGGCGAAACGCGCGGAGAAGATGATCTCTTCGCCCGGCTCGTCATCCATCGGCGCTACCAGGGCAATGCCATCGGCCAGCTTCAGCGCGGTTTCGAACGATTCCGCCAAACGCTGCTGCAGGTCGGCGCGCACCTTGAATCGGTCGACCACCACATCAATGGAGTGCTTTTTCTGCTTGTCCAGCTTCGGCGCTTCGTCCAGCTCATAGAGCTTGCCGTTGATGCGCGCCCGCACGAAGCCCTGGGCCCGCAGCTCTTCGAAGACCGACAGGTGTTCACCCTTGCGTTCGCGAATGACGGGCGCCAGCAGCATCAGCTTGGCGCCTTCGGGCTGGGCCAGCACCAGGTCGACCATCTGGCTGACGGTCTGGGCTTCCAAGGGGATATCGTGGTCCGGGCAACGGGGGATACCCACGCGTGCGTACAGCAGGCGCAGGTAGTCGTAGATCTCGGTAATGGTACCGACGGTAGAGCGCGGGTTGTGGGACGTGGACTTCTGCTCGATGGAAATAGCCGGCGACAGGCCTTCAATGGTGTCGACATCGGGCTTTTCCATCATCGAGAGGAACTGTCGGGCGTAGGCCGACAGCGATTCCACATAGCGACGCTGACCTTCGGCATACAGCGTGTCGAACGCCAGGGACGATTTGCCGGAGCCGGACAAGCCGGTGATGACGATCAGTTTGTCCCGGGGCAGGGTCAGGTCGATGTTCTTCAGGTTGTGGGTTCTAGCCCCACGAATCAGGATCTTGTCCAAGATGGCCTCGCACGGCGGGCGTAAATGATGCCGGAGTATACGGCTAAAGACTGGATGAATATACACTGTCAAAACGCCGCTTGCAGCCTTACATGAAAGCTGCGCGGCAAAGCGCCGCATATACCCTCTCAATCGATGGGACTGGTAGAATCGCCGCCGGTTCACACGAGGTTTTTCCATGCACGATCCCCACAGCGAACGCATGAGTAGCGGCGAGACCCGAGCGGCAAGCGGTCTGGCCCTGGTGTTCGCCTTCCGTATGCTGGGCATGTTTATGGTGTTGCCGGTGCTGGCCACCTATGGGATGGATCTCGCAGGGGCGACCCCCGCCTTGATCGGCCTGGCGATTGGCGCCTATGGCCTGACCCAGGCAATTTTCCAGATCCCGTTCGGGATTATTTCCGACCGCATTGGCCGTCGCCCGGTGATCTATCTCGGGCTGATCGTATTCGCCCTTGGCAGTGTGCTGGCGGCCCAGTCCGATTCGATCTGGGGCGTGATCGCCGGGCGCATCCTGCAGGGCGCCGGTGCGATTTCCGCCGCCGTGATGGCGCTGCTCTCGGACCTGACCCGC
Organism: Pseudomonas sp. AP42; assembly: GCF_001728935.1. Taxonomy (NCBI): domain Bacteria; kingdom Pseudomonadati; phylum Pseudomonadota; class Gammaproteobacteria; order Pseudomonadales; family Pseudomonadaceae; genus Pseudomonas; species Pseudomonas sp. AP42. The sequence goes on along the minus strand of NZ_LYSO01000036.1, from coordinate 14,426 downwards.
GAACAACACCGCACCAAGGCCATGGCGATGATCGGCATGACCATCGGCCTGTCGTTTGCCGTGGCCATGGTGGTGGGCCCCTTGCTCACGCGTGCGTTCGGCTTGCATGGGCTGTTCCTGGCCACGGGCGGCATGGCGTTGTTTGGCATCCTGATCGTGGCGTTTATGGTGCCGCGCTCCACCGGCACCCTGGCGCACCGTGAATCGGGCGTTGCACGCAAGGCGTTGCTGCCGACGCTCAAGCACCCGGACCTGCTGCGCCTGGATTTAGGTATCTTCGTATTACACGCCATGCTGATGTGCAGCTTCGTCGCCTTGCCCCTGGCCCTAGTGGAAAAAGCCGGGCTGCCCAAGGAACAGCACTGGTGGGTCTACCTCACTGCGTTGTTGATTTCGTTCTTCGCCATGATCCCGTTCATCATCTATGGCGAGAAGAAACGCAAAATGAAACGAGTTTTACTCGGCGCCGTCGCGACATTGATGCTCACTGAACTATTCTTCTGGCAGTTCGGCGACAGCCTGCGCGCACTGGTGATCGGCACGGTGGTGTTTTTCACCGCGTTCAACCTGCTCGAAGCGTCGTTGCCGTCGCTGATCAGTAAAGTTTCACCGGCGGGCGGTAAGGGCACGGCCATGGGGGTGTATTCCACCAGCCAGTTCCTGGGCTCCGCGTTGGGCGGCATCATGGGCGGCTGGATGTTCCAGCATGGCGGTTTGTCGGTTGTGTTCCTCGGATGCGCCGCGCTGGCTGCACTTTGGCTGGTCTTTGCTGTTACCATGCGCGAACCTCCCTACGTCACCAGCCTGCGTTTGCCGCTATCGCCCGAGGCGATCCGCGAAGCCGGCCTGGTCGAGCGCCTGAAGGCCGTGGTAGGGGTAACGGATGCAGTGGTGGTCGCTGAAGAGGCGGCCATTTACATCAAATTGGACACCGAATTATTGGATCGCGCGACGCTCGAGCAACTGGTCAACCCAGTGCCGACAGCGCGCCCAGCCTAGGAGAACGTTATGGCCCGTGGGGTTAACAAAGTCATATTGGTCGGTACTTGCGGCCAGGATCCCGAAGTTCGCTACTTGCCTAACGGTAATGCTGTGACCAACCTGAGTCTGGCGACCAGCGAGCAATGGACCGATAAGCAGACCAACGAGCGCAAAGAGAAAACCGAGTGGCACCGCGTGTCGTTGTTCGGCAAGGTCGCAGAGATCGCCGGTGAATACCTGCGCAAAGGTTCGCAGGTGTACATCGAAGGCAAACTGCAAACCCGTGAGTGGGAAAAAGACGGCATCAAGCGTTACACCACCGAAATCGTGGTCGACATGCAAGGCACCATGCAACTGCTGGGCGGCCGTCCACAGGGCGACCAACAGGGCCAGGGCGGCATGTCCAACTCGGCACCGCGCCCGCAGCAGTCGCGTCCGCAGCCAAGCCAACAGCCACAGCGTGAGTCGCGCCCAGCGCCACAACAGGCTGCTCCGCAACCGGCTCCGGATTTTGACAGCTTTGATGACGATATCCCGTTCTAAGGTCCAAGACCGACCCTGAACAAACAAAACCCCCGATAGCGAAAGCATCGGGGGTTTTTTATGGGCAATGCCCAGGTGTCGGTGCACGGGATGCCTTTGTGCAAACAGCACACCAACCCCGACATTTGTTCTCATGGCCCACAAGATTTAGGCTGTCGTCACCTCTAGCAAGAAGGAAGGCTGTGATGACCTGGTCCGCCAAGCAGTACACGATGTTCGAACAGCAGCGCACTCGCCCCGTCCGTGACCTGGTGGCAGCCATTCCCAACATCGACGTGACCACCGCCGTCGACCTGGGATGCGGGCCGGGGAACTCCACCGAAGTACTGGCCGAGCGTTTCCCCCAAGCGCACGTCACGGGCATGGACAGCTCCGATGACATGTTGGTAGACGCACGCAAGCGCCTGCCCAGGTTGAACTTCGAGCTGGCAGACATCGGCGCCTGGCATCCGGCGCAACGCTTGGATGTGATCCTGGCCAATGCCTCGCTGCAATGGCTGCCCGATCACGCCACGCTGTACCCGCACTTGGTCCACCAACTGAACCCAGGCGGCACGCTGGCGGTACAAACCCCGGACAATCTGGACGAGCCCGCCCATCGCCTGGCCCGTGAAGTTGCGGCCGATGGCCCATGGGCGGCCAAGATAGGGGCGGTCAAACACAATGAGCGGCACACCGCCAGTTACTACTACGAACTGCTGAGCAAGCATTGCAGTACCGTGGATGTGTGGCGCACCACCTATCAGCACCCGTTGGCGGACCACGGGGCGGTGGTGGAGTGGTTCAAGGCTTCGGCATTACGGCCTTTTCTCGCGCCGTTGACCGACGATGAAAAAGCCGCCTTCCTGCAGCAATACCAGGCGCGAATTACCCAGGCTTATCCCGCCCTGGCCGATGGCACGGTGTTGTTGCCCTTTCCGCGCCTGTTCATCATTGCCACACGCTGAAGCGATCAACCCGGGTGGCGGTCACGCGGCCGCTGCTTGGGCCTTCAAATATTCCTCTGCCGACACCACACCCGCATAGCCAAAGGCCAGGGAGGCCATGTACGCGCCGTGTACCTGCGCTGCCGGAATTACCTGACCGTTGAACTCCTGGTCGCGGGTCGCGCAGGCATCATGAATCACCGTAACCTTGTAGCCCAGGTCCGCCGCTGCCCGCACCACGGCGTCAACGCACATATGGCTCATGCTGCCCACTACCACCACGTCGGTGATGCTGCGCTGTTCCAGCAGTTCGCGCAGATTGGTTTGGCGAAACGCATTCACGAAGTGTTTGAGTACCACCGGCTCATCGCCCTCGTTGATTACCTTGGCATGCAAGTGCGCGCCTTCGGAGCCCGGGGTGAAGAAGGGTGCGTCGTCGCCAGCGAACTCATGGCGTACATGAATCACCGCATCGCCTGCTTGCCGAAATGCCTGTAGCACCTGCGCCGCCTTGTCCGCTGCGGCTTCCACGCCGTCGAGCGGCCACTTGCCCTGGGGGAAGTAGTCGTTCTGGATATCGATTAGGATGAGCGCCTGCTTGGCCATGTATGTTGCCTCGTGATGGGTTGATGGGCCTAGTATCTTATCTGGCGATCACACCGAGAATTGGCTGCACCGACAATAACAGGGGGAAAACTGACAATGGCCGCGCAACGCAGCACTGTCGAGCTGGGTGTGTTGATCTACCAGGGCGCGCAACTCGCCGCAGTCCACGGGCTGACTGACCTGTTCGGGGTCGCCAACCGCATCGCCGCCGAGCATGAATCTGCGCAACTGCCGCTGCTGCGGGTCAGCCACTGGCAGGTAGATGCCCACGGCACGCCCGCGCGCACGTTCGACAGCCATCCCGGCCCCGACCAACCGATGATGGCCGTGCTGGTGCCACCCTCGATTGCCGAGTTCACCGAAGACCAGGCGCCGCCTGCACTGCTGCAATGGCTGCGCCGGCAACATGCGGTCGGCACCGTGCTGGGCGGTGTGTGCATCGGTTCGATCATGCTGGCGCGCAGCGGCTTGTTGGATGGTCGCAGCGCCACCACTCACTGGTCTTCCGCGAAGTCCTTTGCGGCCAGTTACCCGGCGGTGCGCCTGGAAGCGGATAAACCCATTGTCGATGACGGCGACCTGATCACCTCCGCTGGGCTGATGGCCTGGTCCGAACTGGGCCTGCGCCTGGTCGACCGCCTGATGGGCCCGAGCGTTGCAGCCGACACGGCGCGTTTTCTGGTGATTGAACACAGCGCCAGTGCCAGCCAGTGCGGTAGCAACTTTGCGCCGATTCTCAGGCATGGTGATGGTGCGGTTCTCAAGGTCCAGCATTGGCTGCAGGCCAGTGGCGCGGTGGATGTGTCCGTGGCGGCGATGGCGCAGGAGGCCAACCTGGAGGAGCGCACGTTCTTGCGGCGATTTCGCAACGCCACCGGGTTGAAACCCACCGAGTACTGCCAGCACCTGCGGGTCGGCAAGGCACGGCAGATGCTGGAGTTCACCAACGGCACGATCGATCACATTGCCTGGACCGTGGGCTATCAGGACCCCAGCGCCTTTCGCGCCATTTTCAAGAAAATCACGGGGTTGTCCCCCAGCGATTACCGCAACCGTTTTGGGGTTTGAATCGTGCAGAACGCCGCAGGGTTAACTTAGGGTCGTGCAGAATAAAACAGGCTAACGGCCATCACTTCTTGCGCAACTGATTGATTTTACGGCCATCCCCGCAAACCCTATGTTGGCCTGATCCATGCAGCCCTCCTGCTACACAACGGCTGATAGAAAGGGGAACGCATGACCCCCATAAGTCGCAAGAAGCTGGTGGTCGCCCACTCCATGCGAGAAGGCGCGCCCCTGCATGAAATTGAAACCAACCGTGCACTCGCGCGCTGGCTGGCGCAGATCCTGGGGCTCAAGTTCGGTGGTAGCTACGACCCGGCCCTGCATGCGGGCCGGGAATTGTACCTGCTGCCCACGCAAACGCTGGTCGGACCTGCCCAAGCGCAACGGCTCAATATCAAAGGGCCACAAGATCTGTGGGGCGGCTATGTCGATCACGCTTTCATCTGCACCAAAGCCATCAGTCACGGCCTGCTGAGTCCCGAGGCCAAGGCGCCCGAAGGCTGGTCGCCGACATTCTGCGAGCGTGTGCGTGACGTGGTGTTGGACGGCGTGAGTGTGTTCGCCCTTGAGGATGCACGGCCTGCCGCGACCCGCTTGCTCTACAGCGGCCCGATTCGTCTGAAACCCGTAAATGCCTGTGCAGGGCGGGGGCAGGAAGTTATCCACAGCCTGGATGAATTCGACGCGATAGTGGCCCGCCCGGAAGCGGCCCGAATGTTCAATCAAGGCGTGGTGCTGGAACAAGACCTGCACGAGGTGGTCACCCATAGTGTGGGCCAGAGTTTTATCGGCGATCACCTCTTCAGCTACTGCGGCGAGCAGCACCTGACGCAAGACGGGCAGGGCGAAGAGGTCTACGGCGGTTCCGATCTGCTGGTCGTCCCCGGTGATTACGCAGCCCTGCTCAAACTGGATCTGCCTGAAGACGTGCGTAAGGCTATCGAACAGGCGCTGGTTTTTGACCGAGCCGCGAATGAAGCCTACCCAAGCTTCTTCGCCTCGCGCCGCAACTACGACATCGCCCAAGGCCTGGACAGCACAGGCCAGCGCCGCAGTGGCGTGCTCGAACAATCCTGGCGCATGGGCGGGGCCAGTAGCGCGGAAGTCGCGGCGCTGCAGAGCTTTATCAACCACCCGGGCCTGAAGGCCATCCGTGTGTCCTCGGTAGAAACCTATGTAGACCAAGCGCTGCCGGCGGATGCCATCGAGGTATACCGAGGCCCGGCCGAGAACAGCGACTTTCTACTCAAGTATGTGACGGTCCAGACTTATGACGGCTAGAAGCGAGAGCATCAGCATTGATATAGACGACGAACAAATGAGCGGGACCTTCCTCAGCCCCAAGTCCAAAGTGCCCGGTGTGTTGTTCGTGCACGGTTGGGGCGGTAGCCAGGAGCGCGACCTGGAGCGAGCCAAAGGTATCGCAGGCCTTGGGTGTGTGTGCCTGACCTTCGACCTGCGTGGCCATGCTGGCACCGGCATCCCCTTGTCCCGCGTCACCCGCGAAGACAACCTGCGCGACCTGCTGGCTGCCTACGACCGCCTACTGTCCCACCCGGCGATCGACACCTCGGCGGTGGCAGTGGTAGGCACCAGTTATGGCGGCTACTTGGCGGCGATCCTCACCTCGTTGCGCCCGGTACGCTGGCTGGCGCTGCGAGTGCCGGCACTGTATCGCGACCAGGAATGGCTCAAGCCCAAGCGCGACTTGGACAAAGCCGACCTGATGGATTACCGCGGCACCCTGGTGCACGCCGAAACCAATCGGGCCCTGCATGCCTGTGCGCAATTTACCGGCGATGTGCTGATTGTCGAGTCGGAAACCGACGACCATGTGCCCCACGCGACCATCATGAGTTACCGTGCGGCGTGCCAGCAGACCCATTCCCTGACCCACCGCATCATCGACGGTGCCGACCATTCCCTGAGCGACCCGGTGTCGCAACAGGCGTACACCTCGATACTGGTGGACTGGATTACCGAGATGGTGGTGGGGGAGCGGTTGAGCATCATTCAGGCCCGTTGATTCATCTGTGTCTGGGCTGGCGCCTTCGCGAGCAAGCCCGCTCCCACATTTGGAACGCTATCCAACCTGTGGGCGCGGGCTTGCTCGCGAAGGCGATGTAACTATCACCTCAGTTCTCTCAGGCTGTTTTCTTCACCCGCAACGCCTTTGCCTTGGCCTCCACCCCCAAATACATCACCAGTGCAATCAACAACGGGCAAATAAAATAAATGGCCCGGTACGCGATCAGCCCCGCCAGCAAACTCCCCCGCGACGCCTCATGTTGCAATAGCGCAATGAACACCGCCTCCAACACCCCCAACCCGGCCGGGATATGGGTGACCACTCCGGCAATCGCACTGATCAACAGCACCCCCAGCACCAACGGGTAATCCAGTTTGGCCGGCAGCAAGGTGAATATCACTGCGGCCATCAACGACCAGTTCAACGCACCCAGAGCCAGCTGCAAACAGGCCATGCGCAGCGACGGCAAGTTGATCTCGATACCGCGAATCGACCACGCGCGCTTTTTAGAAAACCGGCACGCCGCCAGGTAGCCCAGGCTCGCGAGCACCAATAACACCCCGACTCCTTGCAAGGCGCCGCTGCTGAGCTTCCAGCCCGGCGGCAGGGTCACCAACCCGCTGCTGAACACCACCCCGGCCAACGCCATATAGCCGAACCAATTGGTGGCCAGGCTCAGGCCGAGGATCTTGGCGATATTGCTGGTGCTCACGCCCAGGCGCGAATACAGCCGGTACCGCATGGCAATGCCGCCGACCCAAGCGCTGAGGTTGAGGTTGAACGCGTAGCTGATGATGCCCACCGGCAATATCTGCTTCCAGCGCAGCGGCTGGCGAATGTAGGTGCGGCCGATCAGGTCAAAACAGGCGTAGACAATGAAACTGCACAGCGTCAGCGCGCCGGCGATGAACAATGTGCGCAGCTTGAACTCGCTCAGGGTCTGGAACACTTCGCTCCAGTCGATGCGCCGGGCGAGCAGGGTAAACAACACGATCAGCAGCACGAAGAACGCAATCGTCAGCGGTTTCTTCCAGCGCTTGAACCCAGAGGCTTGCGCTTGGGGGCGGGCTTCAGACGTCATGGGGCGTGGCCTCAAAAGGTTTCAAGCGCGGTTTGTGGGCCGGCAACCAACTGGCCAGTACCGGGAAATGGCGCATTACATGAAACACCAGGAAACCCACGGTCAGGCGCCAGAGCCACAGGCGTGGCTTGCGCTTTTCCGGCATGGTCTGGCAATGATTGTGGGCGAGTGCTTCCAGGCGTTCGTAGAGCTGTTGATTGAAAGCCCGGTCGCGAATCAGCACGTTGGCTTCCAGGTTCAATGCCAGGCTCAGGGGGTCCAGGTTGCTGGAGCCGACGGTGCTCCATTCGTCATCCACCAACGCCACCTTGCCGTGCAGCGGGCGTTGGCAGTATTCGTGAATCACCACGCCATCCTTGAGCAAGTAGTCATAGAGCATGCGCGCGGCCAGTTTCGCCAACAGCACGTCGGGCTGGCCCTGCATGATCAACTGCACGTGCACGCCACGGCGCGCCGCGTTACGGATCTCGCGGAGCAGGCGGTAGCCGGGGAAGAAATACGCGTTGGCGATTACCACCCGCTGCCGGGCCTGACTCAAGGCATGGATATACGCGTCTTCGATGTCGTCACGATGCTGGATGTTGTCGCGATAGATCAGGCGTACCAGGCCGTCGCCTGGCTCGTTCGTCCAGGGCGAGGGCCGTTGCTGGCGCCGTCGCCAACCGCGACGGCTGCGCACCTGGCGGCCACTTTGGGCGAGGGCGAAATGGTGCAGGTCTGCCACAGCCGGGCCGATCACCTGTACTGAGTAATCCTGCTTGGCTTCGGGGCCGAAATCCGCCAGGTGGTCGGCGGAAAAATTGATCCCGCCGATAAACGCCACGCGGGCGTCCACCACGACGATCTTGCGGTGCAGGCGGCGAAACCAGTTAGTGCGTATGCCGAGCGTCTTGGGCGCCGGGTCGAACATCTGCACCATCACCCCGGCCTCGGCCAACTCCCGCAGGAAGCCCGGGCTCAGTTCGCCGCAGCCAAAACCGTCGAGGCTGACCACCACCTTCACCCCGCGCTTGGCCGCCTCGATGAGGATGCTGTGCAGCTCAAAGCCGACCTTGTCTTCAAAGAGGATAAAGGTCTCCAGCAGGATCTCGCGCTCGGCGCCGCGCAACGCCTCGAATACGGCAGGAAAGTATGCCTCGCCGTTCTCCAGCAACTCCACGCGGTTGCCGCTTTGCCAGCCGTAATCCAGATCCCGCGCCTTGCTGTCGTCTGGCGGTTGGTCTGTGGCGATATGGTCTACCGCAACGTTCATAGCTCAACCTCCACCGACAGCGGCACATGGTCTGAAAGATGGGACCAGGGGCGAGTGGTGAGCACGCGCGGGTTGTGCACCTTCAAATTGCGCACATAAATGCGGTCCAGCGGCAGTAGTGGCAGGCGCGCCGGGAAGGTGCGCGCCGGTTTGCCGAGGGTGTGCATGAACACTTCCTGCAAACCGCTTTGACTCAGGTCGGCTTTTTGCCGCCAGTCGTTGAAGTCGCCGGCGACCACCAACGGCGCATCGGCCGGAATCTCGCTGATACGTTGTTCCAGCAACCGCAATTGTTGTTGGCGATGCACCTCGCGCAAGCCCAGGTGGATGCAGATCGCGTGCACCTGCTGACCGCTGCCCGGCAGGCGCAGCACGCAATGCAGCAGGCCGCGGTTTTCATGGCCGCTTTGCGATATGTCGAGGTTGTCATAGCGGATGATCTGAAATTTGGACAGCAGTGCATTGCCATGGTCGCCATGGGGGTACACCGCATTGCGCCCATAGGCAAACTGCGGCCAGATGCTGTCGGCGAGGAACTCATACTGCGGCATTTTTGGCCAGTCGCTGTAACGCTGCGGATGGCGTTCGTGGGTGCCATGGATCTCCTGCAAGAACACCATGTCCGCGCCCACACTGCGCACCGCTTCACGCAGCTCGGGCAAGATGAAGCGGCGATTCAGCGCGGTGAAACCCTTGTGGATATTGACCGTCAGCACCGTGAAACGGGTGATGGCGGTGGTCGGCGGGGTGGGGATCAGCTCTGGATGCGTCATGGCAATACTCCTGGTTCCGGCAGCCGGCCAGGTTCGGTGAGCAGGTGTTGGTCCAGCCCGAAACGTTGCAGCAATTGGCGTGCATCGAAGGGCGCGCGAACTTTGATGTCGTTGTCGAAAAAGCAGAACACATCGCGCTGTTTACGCCTGCGGGGCGTGTGGTGCGGGTCGACCAGGTGTGCATCGGCAGGCTGCTTGCCGTGGGCCCAGCGCTCGATGCGGTCACCCCAGCGCTGGAGCGCTTCGGCGCTATAACCGCTGGCGTATAACTGCTTGTCGCCGTGCAAGCGCAGGTACATGAAGTTGGCGGTCACGTCTTCCATGTACGGCCACTTGCCTGCGGTGTCCGCGACCACCAGGGCCACCCCGTGCTTATCCAGCATCTGGATGAACTCCGGCACGGCAAAACTCGTATTGCGAATCTCCACGGCATGGCGCAACGGCTTCTTGGCATAGGCCTTCATGCTCGACTTGCCGTTAAGGCGCGGCTCATGCTGGCGCGCGAGGGCGGCGGCCTGTTGGGTGTCGGCGGGTAATTCAGCCAAAAAGGTTTCAAACAGCGTGGCGTCGAATTTGAAGCTGGGCGGAAACTGCCAGAGGATTGGGCCGAGTTTTTCTTTGAGTTCCAGCACCCCGGAAGCGAAGAAATTCGCCATCGGCTTGTGTACATCGCGCAGGCGCAGGATATGCGTGATGAAACGGGGCGCCTTGACACTGAACATGAAACCTTCAGGCGTATCGGCATACCACTCGGCATAGCGCTTAGGGGTTTGCAGCGCGTAGAACGAGCCGTTGATTTCGATGCTGTTGACGGCGCGTGACGCAAACTGCAACTCGCGTTTCTGGGTCAGCCCTTCGGGGTAGAAGTCCCCGCGCCAGGGCGTGTAGCGCCAGCCGGAAATGCCGATGTGAATCGCCGCCATGTGTGCTCCCGTGGTTGGTGGGTGAGGTGACCTCCGTTATGGGATGACTGCGCTATTTGGCTGAAAGTTTCCACATTCCTACAGGCGGTACAGGGTAGGAAAAGATGGGAGGGCATCGCCCATGCGGGGAACGATCAAGGCCTAAACCCGTCAGTTCCTTACAGACCCTGCTGAAGGAGCTCGCTGTTTTGCTGAATCTAAAGACTGCATTACTGCTCGGTGCGTTGCTGCTTTGCGGTAACGGCGCACTGCAAGCCGCAGCGACGGCACCCGCTGCCGAGACGCCGGCCAAGCCGGAATTGCTGGTGCAAGGCGGGCTACTCGGGGCCATCAGTTCCAGCATTGATGACGTGCAAGACAAGCTCGACCTCAACCAGAACCTCATTGACGCCTGGCGCCTGCGGGCCGACCGCGCCGCAGACGAAGTAGGGCGTCTGGTGGACCAGACCACCGCACGCTCGCCGTGGAGCGTGGCCGGCGATTTCCTGCTGTTGTCTGGCGTGTGGGCCGGTGCCTTTGCTTTGCTGACGATGCTGGGGCGCCTGGTTGTGAAACGCGCGAGCCGTCGCCCATTCCTTGCGCGGCGTCAACGGCTGCAAGGCTTGCTGGGCTATGTGGTGCCCTACACGATTCCAGCGCTGATCTGCTTGCCGTTGACCCTTTATGTCAGTCACTTTTTAGCCGCGTCTGTCGGCCGAGCCCTGGCGCTGTGTTTTGCCTACGCCACCAGCAGTGGCATCTTTTCCACCTCGCTGTTGCTGTGCGTCATTGTGATGTTCAACGTCGGGCACAAGCGGCCTGCGGTGCGGATCATTCGTGACTATTGCCCCAAGCCTCTATTCCTGATCGGCTTTCTCGCGGCCCTCAGCGATGCGCTGACCAGCCCGCAAATCGCTCGGCAACTGGGCGGCAATATCACCAGCAGCATCGCTGTGTTTACCGGCCTGTTTGCCGCGGTCATCTTTGGCGTGCTGGTGGTACGCCTGCGTCGCCCGGTGGCCCATTTGATCCGCAACCGGCCGTTGGCCCAGCGCCTCAAGCATCCAGCATTGCAACAGTCGCTGCGGGTGTTTTCCGGGCTCTGGTACTGGCCGATTCTATTGATGGTGCTGGTCTCGGCGGTCAACCTGATTGGCGCCGGTGACGACAACCAAGAGGCCCTGCGCTGCGCGCTGCTCACCACCTTGTTACTGATCGGTACGGTGTTTCTCAGCACTGTGCTGCAACACCTGTTCAAGTCCCGCAGTCAGGTATCGATCCAACGCAGCAGCGCCTACAAGGAACGCTTCCTGAGTTTGCTGCACGCGATTTTGCGTATCGTCATGGCCATCGCGTTTATCGAGATACTCGGGCGTATCTGGGGTGTCTCGTTGTTCGAATTCGCCCAGCGCAACTCCGTGGGCCGGGCCATCAGTGACTCCCTCAGCAGCATCGGCCTGATCCTGTTGGTGACCTGGCTGTTCTGGGTGGTGCTTGACACTGCGATCCAGGAAGCCCTCAAACCACCGGTGAATAAACGCTCCAGCCGCCAGCCCAGTACCCGGGTCAAAACCATCCTGCCGCTGCTGCGCAATGCGGTGAAGATCATCCTGGTGGTGATCTGCGCGATCACCACCATGGCCAACCTGGGCATCAATGTCGCGCCGTTGCTGGCGGGCGCTGGGGTGGTGGGCTTGGCCATCGGTTTCGGTTCCCAGCAACTGGTGCAGGACGTGATCACCGGCCTGTTCATCATTATCGAAGACACCCTGTCCATCGGCGATTGGGTGGTGCTCGACTCCGGCCACGCCGGCACCGTCGAAGGCCTGACCATCCGCACCCTGCGCCTGCGCGACGGCAAGGGCTTTGTGCATTCTGTGCCGTTCGGGCAGATCAAGGCGGTCACCAACCAGTCCCGTCAGTTCGCCTATGCGTTCTTCTCGGTGCAGTTCACCTACGACACCGACGTGGACAAGGCCGTGGAGCTGATCCGCGAGGCCGGCCAGTCGATCCGCGACGATGTGTTCCTCAAGTACAACCTGCAAGGGCCGTTGGAGGTGTTCGGGGTAGACAAGATGGACCTCAATGGCGTGGTGCTCACCGCGCAGTTCCGCACGGTTTCGGGTGGCCAGTACGCGGTTAGCCGTGCGTTTAACCAGCGTCTGAAAAAGCTTGTGGATAACTGTGAGGCGGTGCACTTCGCCCAGACTTATCCACAGCAGCTCTTGCTCGCACCGCGTACGGCGCTGAAACAGGAGGCCGCCGAACCCGACGTCAAGACACTTAATCCGTGACGGTTGCGCTACAAGCCCGCAAAATGCAACGATTCTGGCAATGACCTACGACAGCGCACACACGCCTGTCGATAATAACCATCGTTCCAAACAGACCGGGCCTGCTCAATCTATGCGAATGCGCCTTATGTTACTGGGCGGCGGGAATGCCCTCGGGCAGGCGCTGATTCGCCTCGGTGCGGAGGAAGACATCGGTTTCCTCGCCCCCAAACCGCCCCAAGACGGCTGGGATGCCGCAAGTCTCACCCAATTGCTCGACGACACCCGTCCCGATGCCTTGATCAACCTCGCCTACTATTTCGACTGGTTCCAGGCCGAAGCCGTGAGCGAGTCCCGCTTGGCCGCCCAGGAATTCGCCATCGAACGCCTGGCCGAGCTGTGCCAGCATCACAGCATCACCCTGCTGCAACCGTCCAGCTACCGCGTATTCGATGGCTCCCGCGCCACCGCCTACAGCGAGAAAGACGAGCCGGTGCCCCTGGGCCTGCGCGGCCAAGCGTTGTGGCGCATCGAACAAAGCGTGCGCGCCACGTGCCCGCAGCATGTGCTGCTGCGGTTTGGCTGGCTACTGGATGACAGCGTCGACGGCACGCTCGGGCGCTTCCTGGCCCGGGCTGAAAAACCGGATGAGCTGTTGATGGCCGACGACCGTCGTGGCAACCCGACGCCGGTTGACGACGCCGCACGGGTAATTATCTCGGTGCTCAAGCAACTCGATTGCGCCGCGCCACTGTGGGGCACTTACCACTACGCCGGCCACGAGGCGACCACGCCGTTGGCGCTGGGCCAGGCGATTCTCACTGAAGCGCGCAACTTCCATCCATTGGCCATCGAGTCCCCCACCGCCCAGGCTCACGCAGCGCGGCCGGATGCGGCGGATGAACCGCAGCATGCGGTGCTGGCCTGCAAGAAAATCCTGCATACCTTCGGCATCAAGCCACGGGCATGGCGGGCAGGCTTGCCGGCGCTACTGGATCGCTTCTACCGCCATAGCTGACACCCCCAAAACCAAAAGTGGGAGGGGACTTATGTGGGAGCTGGCTTGCCTGCGATAGCATCACCTGGGTATCACTGATACACCGAGGTGTCTGCATCGCGGGCAAGCCCGGCTCCCACATAAGCCCCCTCCCACATGGGTTATGCGGTGTGGCTTAACCGGACTTAGAACTTGTAGCCGATACCCACCATGTAAACCATCGGGTCTACATCCACATTGACCTTGGCCCGAGTGCCCTGGCCCAGCGCGTTGTTATCCACAGTCGCTTTGGTGCTGATGTCGATGTAGCGCGCCTGGGCGTTGATCATCCACTTGTCGTTGATCATGTAGTCGGCGCCGATCTGCGCGGCCCAGCCCCAGGAGTTTTCGGCCTTGAAGTTGCTGAAACCGGCCTGTTCGGCACGGCTGCCCACGTGTTCGTCGTAGATCCAGGTGTAGTTGATACCGGCGCCCACATACGGCTGGAACGCAGACTTATGATCCAGCGGGTAGTACACGACGCTCAAGGTCGGCGGCAGGTGTTTCAGGGTGCCGAGCTTGCCGTTGGCGGCGCCCAGGGCGGTGTTCTTGATCTTCACGTCATGCTCGAACGGCGTGGCCGCGAGCAGTTCGATGCCGACGTGGTCGGTGATCATGTAGGCGAAGTTCAAGCCCAATTGGGTGTCGCTGCTCATGGTCGCCTTGCCGCCCAGGTTGGTACCGGCCAATGGGCCCTGGTCAACTTTGACGCTGCTGCTGTCGGCCTTCGGGTTCACGGTGATTGCACCGGCGCGAACCAGAATATCGCCCGCCTGGTGGGCGTGAGCGACGGGGGCGACGAGGGCGAGCGCGAAGAGGGACGCGCCGAGCAGAGACTTGTTCATGGGAGCTCCAAAGGACGTTTAAAAGTTGTACGTCCAATGGTAAAGATCGTTCCGTTCGGTCTTTTGACTCAGCTCAATGAAAGGGTGATCAGTCACTTTTGCCACTGATCTAAA
>NZ_LYSO01000035.1:0-53504 GCF_001728935.1 Pseudomonas sp. AP42 | reverse complement strand
GGCCGTTACCGCAGGAATGGATATGTACACAACACAACTGTGTTGACTGCCAGGCCGCCTTCGCGAGCAAGCCCGCTCCCACAGGTTGATCGCGGGGTGTCAGGGTAGATTGGCATCGGCTGGCAGGCCGTCACGGGAGCAAGCTCCCTCGCCACAGGTCCAGCGTCGCCTCGAAGTTGTGTAGATACCGATGCTGCGATGGCATCGCTGCGGTGTACCTGATACACCGCGTCGTCCGCATCGCAGGCAAGCCAGCTTCCACAGAACCAGAGGACACCGCGTTAATACAGGAGCGTGCGCCTAGGTCAGCCTTCTTCGAGCCATAAGCGGATTGGCTTGCCTTCGGCCGGCCAGAACCGCGTCTGCTCGATCGGCGAGATGTCCCAGCGCTGCACGCTTTGCAGGGCCTGGAAGAAGCGATGCTCTTGCTCCATCAGGGCTTCGGCGCACATTTTTCGGGTGCTGCCGACCGGGCCGAAGCTGAGCTTGTTGCCTTCGACGGTGTACGGTGCAAACCAGTGGTTGCAGCCGCCATTGCCATAGGCCCGGCCATCGGCACCCAGGGTGACGGTCAGGTGCGCGTAGTCCATCAACGGCCGCTCACCGATCCATTCCACTACGTAGCTGTGGTCGCGCTCGAGCTTGGCGCCATCGGCGGCGCAGCCTGCCAGGCTCATGCCGATTGCGGCGAGCAGCAGCCGGCCTTTCATTGCGCGGCCTGCTGGCATTTCGGGCAACGGTGCTTATCGCCTTCGCTGGCCCAGCCCAGTTCTTTGATACGCGCGTTGGCGGCCGGTTGCAGGGGGGCCTTGGTCAGCTTGGTTTCTACCGCGAATTCAAACTCCAGCACGGCGTCGCAGCTGTCGCAGTTGACCTTCCAGGTGTGAATTTCCAGTTCGCCGAACTTCGGCCCTTGGGCCATAGCGACCCACTGGCCCGCCGGGCGGATGGAGTAGCGCGCGTCACCTTCGACGGTCAGTCGCATCGACAGGGTTTTACTGCCGCGCAGGCTGACGATCAGGACGTCGCCATGTTTGATCGAACCACCGTTGCCGGTGACCTGGTAACGGCCCGGCACCAGGGCGCGGCATTCGATCAGGGTGTGTTGCGGGCTCAGCAAGCTGAAGCGGAAATCGTGTTCGGCCATGGATCCTCCAAATAGGCGCGGCATCCTATCACGGGTGCCGGCCTATCATGAGCCTGGTATGTGACCGCTGATCATCCCTCGACCAGGTTCTGCGCCCGACCATCGGCCCACGCGGCAATGTTGGCCAATGTGGTGCCGGCAATCGCCGCCAGGGCTTCACGGGTGAGGAAGGCCTGGTGCGCGGTGATGATCACGTTGGGGAAGGTCAGCAGGCGCGCGAGCACGTCGTCTTGCAGGGGCAGGTCCGAGCGGTCTTCGAAAAACAACTGCGCTTCTTCTTCGTATACGTCCAGCCCGAGGTAGCCCAACTGGCCAACCTTGAGTGCTTCGATCAGTGCTGGCGTATCGACCAGGCCACCGCGCCCGGTGTTGATCAGCATCGCGCCGGGTTGCATCTGCGCGAGCGAGCGGGTATTGATCAGGTGTTTGCTGTCGGCGGTCAATGGGCAATGCAGGCTGATGATCTGCGCCTCGGCCAATAGTTCAGGCAGGCTCACGTAGCGGGCGCCAAGGTCTTGCACCTGCGGGTTGGGGAAGGGGTCGTAGGCCAGCAACTGGCAGCCGAAGCCGGCCATGATCTTGGCGAAGGTCGCGCCGATCTGCCCGGTGCCGACCACGCCGACCGTTTTGCCGACCAGATCGAAACCGGTGAGCCCGTGCAGGCTGAAATCACCGTCGCGGGTGCGGTTGTAAGCACGGTGCAGACGGCGGTTGAGCGCCAGAATCAGCGCGACGGCGTGCTCAGCCACCGCGTGGGGCGAATAGGCGGGTACGCGCACGATGCTCAGGCCCAGGCGTTGGGCGGCCGGCAAGTCGACATGGTTGTAGCCCGCCGAGCGCAGGGCAATCAGGCGCGTACCGCCCTTGGCCAGTTGCTCCAGCACGGGGGCGCTGAGGTCGTCGTTGATAAAGGCGCAGACCACCTCGTGGTGTTCGGCCAGGGCCACGGTATCGAGGTTCAGGCGTGCCGGTTGGAATTGCAGTTCCAGGCCGGCCGGCAGCGGTTCGCCGAGGAAACTCTCGCGGTCGTAGGTTTGGCTGCTGAAGAGAATGACGCGCATTAAAAAGGCTCCCTGCAATTTACACATTGGAATGCTGACTGAATGTGGGAGGGGGCTTGCCCCCGATAGCGGTACATCAGCGATGGATTCGTCTACTGACACACTGCTATCGGGGGCAAGCCCCCTCCCACATTGTTGATTCGTTGCCCATGAAAACAGGGTCAGGCACTCACTCTGGCTTCACTGGCCAACCGCGCAATCGCCATGTCCAGTTCGTCCAGCGCGGCCATGGCCTTGGCGTCATCCTGTTTGAGCAGGGTTTCGGCGCGTTGGCAGGCCGCCCGCAATTGCGGTACGCCACAGTAGCGGGTGGCGCCGTGCAAACGGTGCACGCGTTCGATCAAGGCATGGTTGTCATTGGCTTCGCGGGCGACGGTAATCGCCAGGCGATCAGCCTCCAGGGAGGCCAGCAGCATGGCGAGCATATCGGCGGCCAGGTCGGCCTTGTTGGCGGCCAGGCGCAGGCCTTCTTCGTGGTCGAGTACCAAGAGTTGCACGCCCTGGGCCGCACCTTCGTGGGTGCGCTCCGGGCCTTGGTTACGCAGCGCCAGGCCGGTCCATTTCAAGACCACCTGGGCCAATTGCCGCTCGCTGATGGGCTTGGTCAAGTAGTCGTCCATGCCGCTTTGCAGCAGGGCGCGTTTTTCGTTGGCCATGGCGTGAGCCGTGAGGGCCACCACCGGCAGCGGCGTGCCGTGGCGCTCGCTTTCCCACTGGCGGATCGCCTCGGTGCTCTGGCGGCCATCCATGCCGGGCATTTGCACGTCCATCAACACTAAATCGAAAGTTTCCTGCTTCACGGCGTCGACGGCCGCGTAACCGCTTTCCACCGCCTGCACCTTGGCGCCCATGTCTTCCAACAGGGTTTGTACCAGCAGCAGGTTGGCCGGGTTGTCGTCCACGCACAGCACCCGTGGCGCACGGCTGGACAACGGCTCACCGGGTTCGCTGCGCGAAGGGCGCGGGCTGATCAGGTCGGCCAGGGAGCGGCGCAGCTTGCGGGTACAGGCGGGCTTGGCCTGCAATTGGCTGTTGGGGTTGGGCACCGATTGGTTGAACAGCATCTGCTCGGTGGTGGGGCACAGCACCAGCACCTTGCAGCCCAGGTGTTCAAGGTCCCACAGGTGTTGGTTGAGGCGCTCGGGCGGAATGTCATTGGCCGTGACACCGAGCACCGCCAGGCTGATGGCCTGTTCGGTCTGGTGCGCACTGGTGATGCCGTTGGTCAGGCTTTCCAAGGTGTTGAAGGGCGTGACTTCCAGGCCGCAGTCTTCCAACTGATGTTGCAGGGCCTGGCGCGCCAGTTCGTGGTTTTCCAGCACGGCCACACGCCGCCCCAGCAGCGGCGCGGCGGGCAAATCTTCGACGTCGTCGCGGGTTTTGGGCAGGTTCAGGCTGATCCAGAACTCGGAGCCTTCCCCCGGCGTGCTGTCGACGCCGATTTCGCCGCCCATCTGCTCGATCAACCGCTTGGAAATCACCAGGCCCAAACCGGTGCCGCCGGGCTGGCGCGACAGCGAGTTGTCGGCCTGGCTGAATGCCTGGAACAGGGCACGCACATCCTGGTTGGACAGGCCGATGCCGGTGTCTTGCACACTGATGCGCAATTGCACGCTGTCTTCCTGCTCATCCTCGATCATCGCTCGGGCCACAATGGTGCCTTCGCGGGTGAACTTGATCGCATTGCTGATCAGATTGGTCAAAATCTGCTTGAGCCGCAGCGGGTCGCCCACCAACGCCAGGGGCGTGTCGCGGTACACCAGGCTCACCAGTTCGAGCTGCTTGGCATGGGCGGCGGGGGCGAGGATGGTCAAGGTGTCTTGCAGCAAGTCGCGAAGATTGAAAGGCACGCTGTCGAGCACCAGTTTGCCGGCTTCAATCTTCGAGAAATCGAGGATTTCGTTGATGATGCCCAGCAGGTTATCCGCAGATTTTTCGATAGTGCCCAGGTAGTCCAACTGGCGCGGCGACAGCTCGCTTTTTTGCAACAGGTGAGTAAAGCCGAGGATGCCGTTGAGCGGCGTGCGGATTTCATGGCTCATGTTGGCCAGGAATTCCGACTTGATGCGACTGGCTTCCAGGGCTTCCTTGCGTGCCAGGTCCAGCTCGATGTTCTGGATCTCGATGGTTTCCAGGTTCTGGCGCACGTCTTCGGTGGCCTGGTCGATGCTGTGTTGCAGCTCTTCCTGGGCATTTTGCAGGGTTTCGGCCATGCGGTTGATGCCGGATGCGAGTTGGTCCAGTTCCTGGCTGCCCAAGGGTGGCAAACGTGTTTCCAGGTTGCCGTCCTTGAGCTGGGCCACCGCTTGTTTGATCTGGCCAATCGGCGAATTGATGGTGCGGCTGATACGCAGGGCGAGGGCGGCGGTGCACATCAGGCCGATGGCGATCAGTAGCAGGCTGGCGAACAGGCTGCGATAGCCACGCAGCAACATGCCATTGTGAGACAGCTCCACTTCGACCCAACCCAGCAGGCGGTCTGCCTCATCCGGAATCAACTCGCCCGCCAAGTTGCGATGGCGGCCAAACACCGGCAGTAAATAGCGGGTGGCGTCGTTGCCGGTGCGCTGCAACAGGTGCGAGCTGTTCCCGGTGGGTGGCTGGTTGAGCATGGTCGGGCCGGCGTGGGCCAGGGAGGAGCGGTCTGGCGCCAGGAACGACACGGCGCGCACATCCGGCTGCTCCAGGGACTGGGTCGCGATGCGCTCCAGCAGGTCGGTGTTGTTGTGGCCCAGGGCAGGTGCCACCAAGGGTGCCAATTGCTCGGCGATCATTTCGCCGCGTTGCAGCAACTGGGTCTGCAACTCCGAGAGCTGCATCCAGGTGAAATAGCCGCCCAACAACAGCGCCATCAGGCTGGTCGGTAATAAGGTCAGCAACAGTACGCGGCCTTTTATCCCCATTCTTCTAAGCACGCCACTCTCCTGCTACCACGTTGTTATCAATCATCCACGCCGGCATCCGGCCCGCGCCACCTGCGCAGTGTAGCCATTTGCGCGGCCTGGAATCTTGCAAATTAATGACATGCGGCAATCTTCGGGCCATTCGGCGCCGGGTGGCGATTGCCTGTGAACGTTTAATCTTGAATAATCAGTGATTGAGAATGACTTGCAGACGCTAATGACTCCCGCAGCAGTTGGCCTACCCAGTATCCTGACCATCGAAGACGACCCGGTGTTGGGCGCCTATGTGCACGAGCAGCTTGGCCGCAGTGGCTTCCAGGTGACCTGGTGCCGGAACGGCCAGCAGGGCCTGCAACTGGCCCGCGCCCAGGCCTTCGACCTGGTGCTGATGGACATTCTGCTGCCGG
The DNA here is from genome assembly GCF_001728935.1 of Pseudomonas sp. AP42. NCBI lineage: Bacteria > Pseudomonadati > Pseudomonadota > Gammaproteobacteria > Pseudomonadales > Pseudomonadaceae > Pseudomonas > Pseudomonas sp. AP42. The sequence continues at coordinate 47,986 of NZ_LYSO01000035.1, read as the reverse complement.
GGCTGGACGGTTTGTCGATCCTCACCCATTTGCGCCAGAGCCACGCCATGCCGGTGATCCTGATGTCGGCCCTGGGCGCTGAGGCCGATCGTATCAGCGGTTTTCGCCTGGGCGCGGACGACTATCTGCCCAAACCGTTCAGCATGGTTGAACTGTGCGTGCGTATTGAAGCGATTCTGCGCCGCGTTGCCCTGGACCGCCGACCCGAGCCGCCGCGTGCCCCGGCCCCCGAAGATACCCGGGTGCTGCACTTTGATGATGAGCGCTGCGATGTGTCCTGCCAGGACCAGTGGGCCACGCTCACGCGCAGCGAATACCGCCTGCTGGAAACCCTGCACCGCAATACCGAAGAAGTCCTCAGCAAAGCCTTCCTGTATCAGCAGGTGTTGCAGCGCGGTTATGCGCCCCATGACCGCAGCCTCGACATGCACGTCAGCCAGATCCGCCGCAAGCTCAAGGCCATCGGTTACATCGAGCGTGAAGTGCGCACCGTGTGGGGCAAGGGCTACGTGCTGAGTGGTCACGATGAAGGGCTTTGAGCGACTGCCCGGCAAACACTCGTTGTTCTGGAAGCTGGCCTGCCTGTTGATCGCCTTCTGTTTGCTGATGATTTGGCTCAGTTGGTCGTGGGGGCGCTACATGGAGCAGCAGAGCGCTTACCTGTCCGAGAAGTCGCGGGAGATTCTCACTGGTTATGCTGCGGGCGCCGAACTGGCGTGGAGCACACAAGGCAGCGCGGGCGTAGATGCCTGGCTGCAGCGGATGGCCGAGCGTGAAAGCACTTGGGTCGGGGTGATCGGTAATGACCTGCAGTCCCTGAGCAGCACGCCCTTGAGTGATAAGGAAAGCCAGCGCCTGACGTTCTTGCGTGGATTGGATTGGCCGGTCAGCCGGCATGTCATCGGTTTGCCCTGGATGAAGGTGCCGTTTCCGGTCGACCCTGGCGCGGGATCGCTGGTGATCGAGTTGCCGCAGCGTTTTATGCCAGGGCGCTATCAACTGTTCTGGCGAGTGGTCACCAATGGTGTGATTCCCGGTCTGTTTACCCTGTTGCTGTGCATCGGCCTCTATCGGCTGCTGATCATGCCCCTCAATCAATTGCGCGAGCAGGCCAATGCCTGGCGTGCCGACCAACTCAATACGCGGATGTCCCGGGATGCCACCAGCCGTCAGGATGAACTGGGCGAGCTGGGCCGCGCCTTTGACCACATGTCCGAACGCCTGCAGGGCACCGTGCGTTTGCAGCAGCAGTTGCTGCGCGATATGTCCCATGAACTGCGCACACCCTTGAGCCGCCTGCGGGTAGCCTGCGACAGCGAGCAAGACCTTGCCAAACTGCGCGAGCGCCTGGGCCGGGAAGTCGACGCCATGCAGCGCCTGGTGGAAGACAGCCTGCAACTGGCCTGGCTCGACAGCGAAACAACGCCGCTGCCCCAGGAAGATATTCAGCTCCAGGCGTTATGGGACATATTGCGTGAGAACGCGTGTTTTGAAAGCGGTTGGCCCGCATCGCGCTTGCCATGCCTGTTACCGGCGGACAGTTGGGTGCGCGGCAATCTGAATGCACTGGCCCAGGCCCTGGAAAATATCCTGCGCAACGCCATACGCCACTCGCCCAAGGGCGGCTGCGTGCAACTCGACGGCTGTCGTGAGGGCGACTATTGGCATATCTGGCTGCGGGATCAGGGCCCGGGGATTGCGGAGGGTGACTTGGAGCGCATCTTCGCGCCCTTTACCCGCCTGGACGGCTCGCGGCCCGGCGATGGCGGTTTCGGCCTGGGCCTGAGCATTGCCCGCAACGCCGTGCAGCGCCAGGGCGGTCGCTTATGGGCAGAAAACACCGGGCAGGGGCTGCGGGTGCATTTGCACTTGCTGGCCCGTTAGCGCTCAGCGCCGACGCAGTTTGCGTTTTTTCCACTGGTGCGCCACCCACCAGCGCCAGTACGCCATGGTCAGGCAATAGGCCAGGGCGCCCAAAACTACCCCCAATACCACCGAACCCAGCAAGAATGGCTGCCAGAGGGTGCTCAACTGGCCGCTGATCCATTCCCACGTCAGGTTATCGGGCAAGCTGCGTGGCGGTACATTCATCAGCCAGGCGCCGGTCATATAGGTGCAGATGAACACCACCGGCATGGTGATGGGGTTGGTCAACCACACCAGGCTGATGGCGATAGGCATATTGCCGCGCACCGAGATCGCGAGCACTGCGGCGAGCAACATCTGCAACGGAATCGGGATAAACGCCGCAAATAAACCCACCGCCATGGCGCGCGCCACGGAGTGCCGGTTCAGGTGCCAGAGGTTGGGGTCATGCAGCAGCGTGCCAAGAAACTGTAATGACTTGTGTTCCCTGATACTGCTGGGATCGGGCATGTACCGTTTGAATAAGCGCCGGGGCATAAGGGGTCCACGTCAATTCGAGGGGCAAGTATGCCCGGATTCTATAAACAGAAAATTCAGACTTTGTGACAAAACATCATAGGCGCTGTCATTCAGCTGGCTAAGACTGAGTGGATCACGGAGAAAGGATGATCCATGAAGACAGGGATGTTGGCGTTGGCGCTGGGGTTGCTGACGTTGCGTTGGTTGCCGGCCCTGCCGCCCGGCGCCGTGCTATTGGCCATGCTGGTGCTGGCCTTGATGCTGTTGCCTTTTCGGTCCTATCCCTTGGCCTTCTTCCTGGTGGGGTTGAGCTGGGCTTGCTTCAGCGCGCAGCGGGCGCTGGATGATCGACTGCAGCCGGCCCTGGACGGGCAGACTCGCTGGGTGGAGGGGCGTGTGGTCGGCTTGCCCCAGCAGACGGGTACGGGCGTGCGCTTTGAACTGGCCGACGGCCGGTTGCGCAAGGGGCGGCTGCCCAAACGTATACGCGTGTCCTGGCACGGCGGGCCAGTGGTGAACAGCGGTGAACGCTGGCGCCTGGCGTTGACGCTCAAGCGGCCTGCGGGCCTGCTCAATTTCCATGGGGTTGACCATGAAGCCTGGCTGCTGGCCCAGCGTATCGGTGCCACTGCAACGGTAAAAGACGGTGAACGTCTCGCACCGGCCCGCAATGCCTGGCGCGATGCTGTTCGCCAGCGCCTGATGGAGGTGGATGCCCAAGGCCGCGAGGCAGGGCTGGCGGCGCTGGTGTTGGGCGATGGTTCCGGTCTGGCGCCTGAGGATTGGCAGGTGCTGCAGGACACGGGCACGGTGCATCTGCTGGTGATTTCCGGGCAGCACATCGGCTTGTTGGCGGGCTTGATCTACGGCTTGGTCGCGGTATTGGCGCGCTATGGTTGCTGGCCCCGAACCTGGCCGTGGCTGCCGTGGGCGTGCGGCCTGGCTTTTGGCGCAGCGTTGGGTTATGGCCTGCTGGCGGGGTTTGGTGTGCCGGTGCAGCGGGCCTGTGTGATGGTCGGCCTGGTGTTGCTGTGGCGTCTGCGGTTCCGCCATTTGGGGCTATGGTGGCCGCTGTTGCTGGCGCTGAACGGCGTGCTGGTGCTGGAGCCCCTGGCCAGCCTGCAGGTGGGGTTCTGGCTGTCGTTTGCGGCGGTCGCGGTGTTGCTGTTGGCGTTCGGCGGGCGCCTGGGGCCGTGGAGCGTCTGGCAGGCGTGGACCCGGCCCCAGTGGTTGATTGCCATTGGCTTGTTTCCGGTGTTGCTGGTGCTGGGTTTGCCCATCAGCCTCAGCGCACCGGTGGCCAATCTGTTTGCCGTGCCGTGGATCAGCCTGGTGGTGCTGCCCTTGGCGCTGCTGGGCACGGCGTTGTTGTGGGTGCCGCTGGCGGGGGTAGGTGTGCTGTGGCTGGCCGGCGGCGCGCTGGACGGATTGTTCAAGGGCCTGGCGCTGCTGGCCGGGCAATTGCCGGCTTGGGTGCCACCCGAGGTGCCGCTGGGGTATTGGCTGGTCAGCCTGATGGGCACGGTGATGTTACTGCTGCCCAAAGGGGTGCCGTTCCGAGTGCTGGGCTGGCCCATGTTGTTGATGGCCGTTTTCCCGCCCAGGGAGTGGGTGCCCCACGGACAGGTCGAGGTGCTGCAACTGGATGTCGGCCAGGGGCAGGCACTGATCCTGCGTACCCGCCACCACACGTTGCTCTACGATGCCGGGCCGCGCTCGGGGCCTGTCGACCTCGGGGCGCGTGTCGTGTTGCCGTCGTTGAAAAAACTCGGGGTAGGGCAGTTGGACATGATGCTGCTCAGCCATGCCGACGCCGATCACGCCGGTGGTGCGGCAACAGTGGCTCGGGGGCTGCCCGTCAAGCGCGTGGTGGGCGGCGAAACCGAGGGCTTGCCAGCCTTTCTCGCCACCCAGCCCTGTGCTAGCGGCGAGCGCTGGGAATGGGACGGCGTGTCGTTTGAACTGTGGCAGTGGGCGGGTGGGCTTGAGGGCAATCCGAGGTCGTGCGTGCTGCAAGTCCAGGCTAATGGCGAACGCCTGCTGCTCACCGGCGATATTGATCGCGCCGCCGAACAGGCGTTTCTCGCATCGCCGCTGGCGGTTTCGACCGACTGGCTACAGGCCCCGCACCATGGCAGCCGCAGTTCTTCGTCCTGGCCTTTCGTGCAGCGGTTGGCGCCCACCTCGGTGTTGATTTCCCGCGGGCGCAGCAATACGTTCGGCCATCCTCATCCGCAGGTCCTGGAGCGCTACCAAACGCTGGGCAGCCGCGTGTATGACAGTGCAGAACAGGGGGCCGTGCGCCTGCGCCTGGGGGCGTTTGCGCCTGCGACGGTTGCGCGCAGCCAACGTCGTTTCTGGCGCGAACCGTTACCGTAATCAGGCGTTACCAACGTCTCGAACCGCGACAGACGGACCTGTAGCCGGTGAACCCCTCTGTTGACCCTATATGGTAAAGTGGCGCACTTTTTCGAGGGGGCATTCACTGTGTGGGAATTGGTCAAATCCGGCGGTTGGATGATGTTGCCGATCATTCTGAGTTCCATCGCTGCACTCGGCATCGTTGCCGAACGCCTGTGGACCCTGCGCGCCAGTCGCGTCACCCCTGAGCATCTGCTGGGGCAGGTCTGGGGCTGGATCAAGAACAAGCAGCTCGACAAGCAGAAACTCAAGGAGCTGCGCGCCAATTCGCCGCTGGGTGAAATCCTCGCCGCCGGTCTGGCCAATTCCAAGCATGGTCGCGAGATCATGAAGGAGTGCATCGAAGAGGCGGCCGCCCGGGTCATCCATGAACTGGAACGCTACATCAACGCCCTTGGCACCATCGCCGCCATGGCACCGCTGCTTGGTTTGCTCGGCACAGTACTCGGCATGATCGATATCTTCAGCTCGTTCACAGGCTCGGGCATGACCACCAACGCAGCGGTCCTGGCTGGTGGGATCTCCAAGGCGTTGATCACCACCGCAGCTGGCCTGATGGTGGGTATCCCTTCGGTCTTCTTCCACCGTTTCCTGCTGCGTCGCATTGATGAACTGGTGGTCGGCATGGAGCAGGAAGCCATCAAGCTGGTGGAGGTGGTGCAGGGCGACCGTGATGTAGACCTGGTCGAGGGCAAAGCGTGAAATTTCGCCGCAAGCAACGGGAAAATGTTGATATCAACCTCGCGTCGTTGATCGATGTGGTGTTCATCCTGCTGCTGTTTTTTGTCGTGACCACTACCTTCACCCGCGAAACCCAGTTGCGTGTCGACCTGCCTGAAGCGGTGAGTGGCTCGCCTGCCGAAGACCAGCAAGTCAAGCAACTGGACATCGCTATCAGCGCCGAAGGGGTGTTTTCGGTGAATAACCAGTTGCTGGAGAAAAACGACCTTGCCAGCTTGATGGAGGCGTTGCAGAAGGAATCTGGCGGCGACACCCAGTTGCCGCTGTCCATCAGCGCCGATGGCAAGACCCCGCATCAAGCCGTGATCACCGCCATGGACGCTGCCGGCAAGCTCGGTTTCAGCCATTTGCGCATGACCACCGTCGAGGCGGCGAGCCCGCCCTGATGGCCATGTCCGAGCGCTTACTCAAGGCCTGGTACGAGGGCCACCCGGCACTGGCATTGTTGCGGCCACTGGAATCGCTGTATCGCCGCGTGGTGCAACGTAAGCGTGCGCGCTTTGTGGCAGGCGAGGGAGAGATTTATCAAGCGCCGGTGCCGGTGGTCGTGGTGGGCAATATCACTGTAGGCGGCACCGGCAAGACGCCGTTGATCCTGTGGTTGATCGAGCACTGCCGCCGCAGCGGTTTGCGCGTGGGCGTGGTCAGTCGAGGCTACGGTGCCAAGCCGCCGCAGTTGCCGTGGCGGGTCGAGGCCGGCCACAGTGCCGAGGTGGCCGGTGATGAACCCTTGCTGATCGTGCAGCGCAGTGGCGTCCCTTTGATGATCGACCCCGATCGCAGTCGCGCGGTAAAGGCCCTGCTGGCCAGTGAGCCCCTGGACCTGATCCTCTCCGATGACGGCCTGCAGCACTACCGCCTGGCCCGCGACCTTGAATTGGTGCTGATCGATGCCGCCCGTGGCCTCGGCAACCGCCGCTGCCTGCCTGCCGGGCCGTTGCGCGAACCAGTGGAGCGCCTGCACAGTGTGGATGCGGTGCTCTATAACGGTGCCGCCTCGGACCGTGAAGAGGGTTTTGCCTTCCGCCTGCAGCCCACAGCGCTGGTCAACCTGTACAGCGGCGAGCGCCAGCCGGTCACCTATTTCCCGCAGGGCCAGCAGGTGCATGCGGTGGCCGGTATAGGCAACCCGCAACGTTTCTTCAATACCCTTGAAACGCTACACTGGCAGCCGCTGCCCCATGCTTTTGCCGACCACGCGCCCTACAGCGCCGAGGTCTTGAGTTTTACCCCGTCATTGCCGCTGGTCATGACCGAAAAGGACGCGGTGAAGTGCCGCGCCTTTGCCCAGCCCGACTGGTGGTACCTTGCGGTGGATGCGGTACCGTCGCCGGCGTTCGTCGCCTGGTTCGACACGCAGCTGATGCGTCTGCTGCCCAACCGTCTCTTGCCTTAAAACGCTTCTTTCCAGGAAACATTCATGGACACCAAACTGCTCGATATCCTCGCTTGCCCGATCTGCAAAGGCCCGCTCAAGCTCAGCGCCGACAAAACCGAGCTGATCAGCAAAGGTGCCGGCCTGGCTTACCCTATCCGTGATGGCATCCCGGTCATGCTCGAAAGCGAAGCCCGTACCCTGACCACCGATGAGCGCCTGGATAAATGACCACCGCCTTTACCGTTGTCATCCCCTCGCGCTATGCCTCGACGCGCCTGCCGGGCAAGCCGTTGCAAATGATCGGCGACAAGCCGATGGTCCAGCTGGTGTGGGAGCAAGCGTGCAAAAGTAGCGCCGAGCGGGTGGTGGTGGCTACCGACGACCCGCGTATCATCGAGGCGTGCAAAGGTTTTGGTGCCGAAGCGGTACTGACCCGCGAAGACCATAATTCCGGCACTGACCGCCTGGCCGAAGTGGCGACAAAGCTTGGCCTGGCGCCCGACGCCATTGTGGTCAACGTGCAAGGCGACGAGCCATTGATCCCTCCGGGTGTCATCGACCAGGTCGCCGCCAACCTCGCAGCCCATGGCGAGGCGCGTATGGCGACCCTGGCCGAACCGATCGAAGACATCGAGACGCTGTTCAACCCGAACGTGGTGAAAGTGGTCAGCGACATCAATGGCCTGGCACTGACGTTCAGTCGCTCCACCTTGCCGTGGGCGCGGGATGCCTTTGCCAAGAATCGCGACGTGTTGCCGGAGGGCGTGCCATATCGCCGCCATATCGGCATCTACGCCTACCGCGCCGGTTTCCTGCATGATTTTGTCAGCTGGGGCCCGTGCTGGCTGGAAAATACCGAATCCCTCGAACAGCTGCGCGCCTTATGGCACGGCGTACGCATCCATGTGGGCGATGCGTTGGAAGCGCCGCCGGCGGGTGTCGACACCCTGGAAGACCTCGAACGCGTCCGTCGCCTGCTGGGCGCCTGATGGAAGTTCTGTTTGTATGCCTGGGCAATATCTGCCGCTCGCCCACCGCTGAAGGCGTGCTGCGCCATAAATTGCGTGAGGCGGGCCTGGCCGGCCAGATCGAGGTGGCGTCTGCCGGCACCGGGGAATGGCATGTCGGCAACCCGCCGGACCAGCGCAGCCAACGTGCGGCACTGGGGCGTGGTTACGACCTGTCATCCCAGCGTGCCCAGCAGGTCAGCCGCGCCGACTTTGCCCGCTATGACCTGATCCTGGCCATGGACAACAGCAACCTGCGCAACCTCAAGGCCATGCAGCCGGGGCAGGGCAAGGCGGAGCTGGATCTATTCCTGCGTCGCTTTGATGGCGAAGTGGACGAGGTGCCAGACCCTTACTATGAAGGTGAGCAAGGTTTCGAACGGGTCCTGGACCTGATCGAACGCGCCTGTGATTTATTGGTGATCGAATTGAAGGGGCGGCTATGACCTTGCAAGTGCTTGCGCAGGTATCGCTCAAGCCATTCAACAGCTTTGGCATCGATGTGAGCGCGCAATTGTTCGCCGAGGCCCACAGTGATGCTGACGTGCGCGAGGCCATCGCCTATGCCTCGGCACACGCGGTGCCGTTGCTGGTGATCGGTGGCGGCAGCAATTTACTGTTGACCCAGGATATTCCGGCGCTGGTGTTGCGTATGGCGACCCAAGGCATTCGCGTGCTGAGCGACGATGGCACGCACGTGGTGGTCGAAGCCGAAGCGGGTGAAGCCTGGCATCCGTTTGTGCTGTGGACGCTTGAACACGGCTTCTGCGGCCTGGAAAACCTCAGCCTGATCCCCGGCACTGTCGGTGCCGCGCCGATGCAGAACATCGGTGCCTATGGCGTAGAGATCAAGGATGTCTTCGCCGGCCTAACCGCGCTGGATCGCCAGACGGGTGAACTGCGGGACTTCAGCCTCGACGAATGCAACTTTGCTTACCGTGACAGCCTGTTCAAGCACGAAGTCGGGCGTTGGCTGATCCTGCGGGTACGCTTTGCCCTCAGCCGCGCCACTCACCTGAAACTCGACTACGGCCCGGTGCAACAGCGCCTGACCGCGCAGGGCGTCACCCACGCTACGCCAAGCGATGTGAGCCGCGCGATCTGCAGCATTCGCCGCGAGAAACTGCCAGACCCGGCAGAGCTGGGCAATGCGGGCAGCTTCTTCAAGAATCCGCTGGTGCCCCAAGCCCTGGCTGTGGAGCTGCAAAGCCAGTATCCAGACATGGTGGCCTATCCTCAGGCCGACGGCCAAATGAAACTCGCCGCCGGCTGGCTGATCGACAAGGCCGGTTGGAAGGGCTTCCGGGAGGGCGATGCGGGCGTGCACAAGCTGCAAGCGCTGGTGCTGGTCAACTACGGCACCGCCACCGGGCAGGAGATTGCCCAGCTGGCGCTACGCATCCAGCAAGATATCTTCACGCGCTTCAAGGTCCAGCTGGAAATGGAACCCAATCAGTACTGAGCTTTATCGGGCCTGAAAATGAAAATGCCCCGTATCTTGCGATACGGGGCATTTTTTATGGCGCTGGCTGATCAGTCATCGCGGCTCATGATGCCGAAGATCTGCAACAGGCTGATGAACAGGTTGTAGATCGACACATACAGGCTGATGGTCGCCATGATGTAGTTACGCTCACCGCCATGGATGATGGCGCTGGTCTGGAACAGGATGCACACCGAGGAAAACAGCACAAAACCCGCGCTGATCGCCAGTTGCAGGCCGCTGATCTGGAAGAACATGCTGGCCACCACCGCCGCCAGCAGCACGAAGAAACCTGCGGTGATGAAGCCACCCAGGAAGCTCATGTCCTTACGGCTGATCAGCACGTAGGCCGACAGACCACCAAACACCAGGGCGGTCATGGCAAATGCCGAACTGACCACTTCCGCACCGCCGGCCATGCCCAGGTAACGGTTAAGGATCGGGCCGAGGATAAAGCCCATGAAACCGGTCAAGGCAAACGCCGACACCAGGCCCCAGGCCGAGTCACGCAGCTTGTTGGTCAGGAAGAACAGACCGTAGAAGCCGATCAACACGACAAAGATATTCGGGTAACCGACTCGCATCTGCTGGGCCACGTAAGCCATCACGCCGCTGAATGCGAGGGTAAGGGCGAGCAAGCCGTAGGTGTTGCGCAACACGCGGCTGACTTCAAGCTGCTCAGCCTGCGCGTTGCCATTCACTGCGTAATTCTGTTCGCGCATGGCGACACTCCTTCAGTTTTGAAACGTTCAGTCGCAAAGATCATAACAGACGCCCTGTAACAAGCGATGCAGAGAGTTTGACAGTGTGTTTCATTCGGGTATTATGGCGCCCGCTGACACGGGATGGGCTACTATAATCCTGTGATGCACAAGGGAAATTGGCAGAGTGGTTGAATGCACCGGTCTTGAAAACCGGCGAACGTTAATAGCGTTCCCAGGGTTCGAATCCCTGGTTTCCCGCCAAGATTCACACAAAAGCCCCGCGATTGCGGGGCTTTTGCGTTTTCGGGGTTTGGATAGGCAGAGTCGGTTTCTGAGAGGGGTTCCGAAACTTTCGGTTAGGCGTTCCGAAACTTTGTCTATTTGGAGGGTTTAGCGGTGGCGCCGATCCGCCTGTAAACCCGCTTGGTGATCTCCTGTTTGCTATGTCCCAGCAGTAGACTTGCGTCGCCAATATCGACAATTTCCGATGCGGCCTTGGGCCGAATGTCACGAAACTGAAACCCTCCAATTTTTGCTGCGAGCATTGAGTCCCCCTGATCCAGTGCGTTCTGCTGTGCCTGTTCCCGTGCCTTGTCCCATCGTAAGCGCAACATGCCCTTCGTCATCCTCTTCCCGTACTTGTTGATCAGCAGGTATTTGGATGAGTGGTGAGCGTTTCTTTCTGTTATTTCTCGAACTAATTTCCCGAGGCTGTTTTCCCCGGCGTCCGTTTGCATCAAGATTCTGAGCTTTTGTCCTGTTTTACCTTGGGTGACCAGGAAGTAATCGCCATCGATGTCGTCGCTACGCATTACGATCACGTCAGCTGGCCGCTGGCCTGTCAGATACGCCAGATCCATTGCTTCCCTTAGCTCCGGTCCTGCGGTCCCGTAAACTGCATCCCAAACTACTGCATTGGCGTAATAGTCGCGTGGCACCTCCTTATTCTTCCTGACGCCTTGGCATGGATTCTCCCGCTCGGTAAGTCCCCATTCGCGTGCCATATTAAACACGTGAGAAAGAAGGGCGATTTCCCGGTTGGCCCTAACCTTGGCCGTACGTGCATCACGATATCCTGCAATATTGGCCGGAGTGATGGAATCGATGGGGGCGCCGTCGAATGTGGGTCTTAGCTGTTTTAGTTCGGCCAGATTGTCTTTCTGGGTACGCTCGCCCTTTTTCGGTATGACGTCGCGGACGTACCGATCAAAGATCCCCCTCATGATCGTCAGGTCTGCTGGCTTTTCCTTGGCCTCAAGTTCTGCCCACTTCAATCGAGCCTTGTTGAGGTCCCCTCCAAGCGGGATCTCCTTTCCAGTTGCATCCCTGTAGTAATAACCGACCCACACTTTGCCGTTCTTGCGGGGCCGCTTGCGGCGCACCATGCCAGGCGGCAAGTCCCTGTTTTCTGTGTTTCGAGGTCGCATTTCAGTTAACTCTAGAGAAGTCTGGTGTCCAAACTGGTCGAGTCAACTGAGGGCTTTGGTCGACTAGTATTGGATTGGTCATGCCGAACTTCATGCGAGCGTACATGCGGCCAACTAATGGTCGGCCGCCCCGGCTCTCGATGAAGACCCAACTGCGTTCTTTGAGCCATCTCCGCTGGTGGGCTCGCTGTTTATAGCCAGTAAGGTCGGCCAGTTCTTCGTCTGACAGGATTTCGGCTTCGATGGTTTTGACGGGTAGATGGGGCTTATACCCCAAGGCAGGCTGCGCGAGCGGGTGAGCTGGAGCGGTTAGCGTTGCATCACTGAGCGCTGCCCCGCGCAGCTTGTCGTGGGGTGTAAGTGCCCCGGCGGTGGCTCTGGAAGGAGCAATAATGCCTGCTGCTGCGCAGCAGAGACTGTTTGTTTCTAGCGTGTCGCCACTATTTGCAGTGCGGAGCAAAGCGGACAAGGCGCTGGTGCTGTTCTGTTGGTTCTTCATGCCGCTTTCCTCCGGTGTTCGATAGCGAGTTGGTCCATCAGGCGCTGGTGGTAGGTGTCGCGGGCTTCTGCTGCAGACCAGGGGCGGATGGTCTCAACAATGGGTTCGATGCCGACCAAACAATCCCAGATAGCCGGATCGGGTGGCATGAGGTCGCGACGTTCGGTAGCCAGCGTTATCAGGTTGGCCTTGTGGACGCAGGCGGGGAGTTCTGGTGCTATGCCGAACCGATCACAGACGCGCCACCAGATACAGTCCTCGAAGTGCTCATAGGCACTTATCCATTGCTTGAGTGGCCGCGTCATGTCGCCCAGGTATGCCTCGGGTGCGTCATGAAGTAAGGCCGCGAGTTTGTGTTCTTCCGGCACCAGCTCGGCGACGATGCAGCTGTGCTGTGCCACGCTGTAGAACTCGCGGGTGTGACCGTTGAAGCGGCACAGGTGGGCCAGTGCGTGCGAGATGTCTCGTGGGTCGATCATGTCGGCGTCGGGTTCGAGCAGGTCAAAGTGTTTGCCTGAATGGGTCAGGATCCAGTTCATGCTGCGTCTCCCAACTCGAATGGATCCAGCTGGGCAGCCATGTTCAGCGCCTTGTCACGTAAGGTAAGTGCTTGAGTTGCCTGGCTGTCAGATCTCACCGCACGGAAGGTGTCGGCCGCGAGCTTGAGCTTTTCGGCAATGGCTAACAGGGTGAGGCGATCCAGTGGCTGATGGTCCAATATCAGTTGCAGGCGCCGACACCGCTCGGAGATCTGCTCCAGAGCGGTAGAGCCCGCTGACTCCCCCTCGTCCATCCCTTCAATAAATCCTTGTGCGTGTCCTTCGTCGTAGCCCTGAGCCAGTCCATCTGTTAAGCCGCCTCTGTAGCCGACCCAATAAAGGATCGCGAGCGCGATAACGATGGTGATCAGTGCGCAGATTTGAATTACGGTCATGTGGTGTGCTCCTGGTGATTTGTTGGCTGGTGGTGGCAGCCGTTGGTGTTACTGCTCTGGCTCGGTTGAATCAGTCTGTGGTCGCGGCATGTCCTCATCCGCCCTGTAGGCCCGGATATCGATCAGTGCCGCGACATGCTTGATGTGGGCATACCTCAACGCCTTGACGCTGTGATCCAGGGTGGTCACCGGCAGCTGAATACGGCCGCTGTTGATCGCCTCAGTGAAAGTCTTCTCGTTGAGGTTCTTGAAGTAATGCACGCGCAGCTTTTCCAGTGGGATAAGCACGTCGCCAAAGAGTTGGTGCAGCATCTCGACGGTTGCGCTATCCGGCGCGGGTTGTAGCCGTAGCGGTGTTTGACTGTTGTTGCTCATGGGCGGCGGCCTCCTTGCGTTTGAGTCGTGAAGGGTGGTTCCAGGCATTCAGGCAGTGGCGTTTGGTCAGCTCCCTCAGATGCTCCGGCACTTCGAGGAGCGCGGCATTGCGCTCCTCGCGTGTGTGCATAGCGACGATCTGGCGGGCGTACTCCCTAGGCCACGTCACGGTTGTCTGCCGGGATGGCTGGTAGTTCAAGGCCCAGCTGACTCGCCAGCCAGGGCATGCCGGCTTGCCGGACCTTCGTCGACTGGCTGTATTGCAATCCGGCCGTCTCGTGGTACCAGTTGCCGTTCTTGATCCGCAGGTATTCCCGGTCCCGTACAGGGAACGCCGGGAGGTTGCGGTCAGTGAGCAAGCCCTTTTCACGCATAAGCGCAATCAGTTTGGGCCGGGTGAGGCCGAAGTACTTGGCGGCTTTATCCAGGCTACGTTCCATCTACGCCTCCTAGGCTGCATGCGCGGCTGGAGTCGCCACGGCTGCCAGGTGAGTGATGGACTCGGCCACCATGGAGTAGATCTCCACGTCACTGCCATACACCGTGAAGCACTTGGTACGTGGCTTCCTGACACCGATGCTCATGATGGTGGTAATGCCAGTGCGGGTCTTATTGCGATGGATTGCCAGGTTGATCGGTTGCTCAAAGCCCATATCGAGGCTGAGCGCGCCGCCGGTTTTTACTAGGTCGAACACACGTTGCTTGTGTTCAATTTCGAATACGCCGTAGCGGCGATCTGAGTGCGGCAAAGACGACAGATCGGTTGGGCTGGTTGGCCCGTTGACGATCTCTTCAATGAAGTCCGCAAGCATAAGGTGCATCTTCTTACTATTGGTCAGGGTCAGCGTGTGGCGTTCGCAGCCCAACTCAATAGTGAAGTGCGTGTCGGCTTTGCGGCGCTCGACTTTCAGGCGGAAGGCTAGGGCCTCACGCTGAACTTCGGTACGCAGCAGGTGGTTGAAGGTTTCGGTCAGGCTCACCTGGGCCTTGAGCAGGGCCAGGGTGCGGTTATCGAGTTTGTACTTGTTCATGCCGCTTGCCCTCCGCCGTTCGGATCGAACGGAGCAGGTGCGTTGCGCTGTTTCAGCTTGGGTTTGGACGGGATGAAGGCGCAGCCGCAGTCTTGTGCCAGGCGGCGGATTTCGAAGATGCGGGAGGGGCTAGCGGCGGCCGGGTGGACGTGCAGGGTGGTTGTGGCGTGCATGGTGTTGCCTCGCTCTGTGGTGGAAGAGTTTGGCGAATATCAACTGTTGGTTGATTTTTGTCAACCGTTGCGATTTTTATGATTTGGGTGACTGATGTCGGATTGACATCTCATTGTAGATTCTATATTCAATAGGTTGGACCGCAATAACATTGGAAAATTTGTCATGGATGTAGTCGGGGAAGAGTTAGAAAGCGGCTCACTTTTAATTGAAAGGCCTGCAATTTGTCTTTTTGATATACAGGCTGATGTTTCAGATCTTTTAATAGAAAAACATTACAATGTTGAGTTGGCAACTCTCGGTAGTCCTATAGGGGTTGCAAATAGATCTAGAGGTGACGTTAAACATGTATCTCTGAATTATGACTACCCTGAAAATTTGCACGAATTTGATGTGGTTGTATTGGATTTGTGCGGCGAAAAAGAAGTTATTTCATATCGCCCTCATTCCGTTGGGAATGCTACGGGAGGTGAAGCTTACGCTATCCACACGAGCTACCCTGAAAGTGTTTTTGATCCTCGCCCTGGTGCAATGAGTATTGTAGGGAAAGAGATTGATGCGTTATTAAAAAAAATATCCTTGGTTATAATTTTTGCTGATTCAATCGAATCTGCTCACTACAGGACGGTAAAGATTAGCCGTAAGGGCACCGAGTGGCATGATGGTTTTTCAGGTTCTACTCAGGATTTATATGAGGCTTTTCCAAAGTCTCAAGGAAAAGTGGGTCGGCGATTGCACGCAGCCGAACCTGAATCTGTATTGTTTTCTCTGATAAAGAAGTACTTCGGGGACAGTCAGTATGGGGTTGTGTTTGAGCATCCTCAGAGGTGGAATAGTAGTATCTATAGGGATGAGGATGATGAGCGATTTGTACCGCTTGCCTTAAATGATAAGGGAGAGATTGTATCTTATCTTCAAAGTGTTGAAGAAGGTGTGGTGTTTCTGTTTCCGCCATTGGAGAATACTAGTGGGTTTCTTCTTGAGTTGTTTGAGTCTTTTTTGCCCGAGCACTTTCCGCAATTGTTCCCGTCCAGTGGTCAGTTTGCGTGGTTAGACAATGGCGCTTTTCCTGTCCCCGGCGAGGTAGAGCTTCTAGGTGATCGGAAAAAGATAGAAAGTGATTATAAAGAACGAGTTAAAAAAAATGAGCAGGCAATCGTTGATTTAAAAAGTGAGTATGGTTTTTTAAGAAGTCTTATTTTCGAAACTGGTGACAATCTGGTTGAGGCTGTTGCACATTACTTCAGGTGGCTGGGTTTTAACTCAGTCGTGAATCAGGACGAGCATTCATCAGATGTTCTAGAGGAAGATTTACAGGTTGATTGTGGAGATAAGCTCCTTGTAGTTGAAATTAAAGGCATCGGTGGAACCTCTACTGACAAGGCGTGCTCGCAAATCACCAAGATCAAGAATAGAAGGATGAAGCAGCGTAATAGTTTTGAAGTTTATGGGCTTTATATTGTTAATCACGAAAGGTATGTAAGCCCTGATAGAAGAAAGAATCCGCCGTTTACCGATCATCAGTTGCAAGATGCATTGCTAGACGAGAGGGGGCTGCTGACAACTTATCAATTGTATTTGGCTTTCTTCTTAATACGAGATGGGATTCTAAATAAGGATGATGTCCGGGAACAGCTATTTGCTTATGGGTTAATCACGTTAATGCCTAAGGATCTGATTTGCCTAGGCTTGCCGTCCGAGCATTTGATGAAAGGGGCAGTTGTCGTTGTGGATTTACAGATTCATTCGGTTAAGGTTGGTGATGTTATTGTTGCCAGGAAAAATTCGCATTACACAAAGCACGTCGTTCAATCGTTGCAGGTTGATGGAGTAGATGTTGAAGAGGCGAATGGGGGAGTGACTGGAATAAAGGTCTCTACCAAAGTGCCTGCTAAATCTGAGATATTTGTTCGTCTAGGGAGTGGTAAGGACCCTATTCTGGAATAAATGATCCAACAACTTTTCCGCAAATATGAGTCTCTTCCGTGATATCAATGATTGGGTATTGCGGATTAATAGGGCGTAAAAATTGTCGCCCCGCATCCTCTACCAAAACCTTAAAAGTCGCCTCGTTTGTGCGAGGGACTCGCGCTATCACTCGATCCCCTGTTTTGGTTTCTGCTTCGGGATCCACAAATATGATGCATCCAGCAGGATAGCTGCGCCCTGGTCCTGGATTTGTCATGGAGTCGCCTTGTACTTTAAGTGCGTATCCGCTACCGCTGATTGCTACAGGGCAAGAGAGCCATGTTTCGCCGTCATGAGTTTCAAAGTTGGCCTCGCACCACGCGCCTGCTTGTACCCAAGAAATTAATGGCACCCTCCCAAAGATCCGGGTGACTTCGTGAATATTACTTTCAGTCCCTTTTGCGAGTCTGTGCGTATCACTATCGTTTTCCTGCTTTTTAGGCAACACGCCATACTCCAGCCACTCCCTCCGCACCTTCAACCATGAACACAGCACAACCATGCTGTCTGCCTCCGGTATAGATTCACCATTCAGCCATTTGCTGATGGCCTGAGTGCTTTTCTCGACTCCAACTTTCACCAAATGCTTATGAATATCCACCCCACGCCCCCGGGTGCGTACACCGGCATCGTCGAGTGCTTCGTGAAGGCGCGCCGTGAAAGCTGCCCGTAGCTCATTCTTATCAACCATGAGTTGATACTCTCACAGGGGTTGCGCAATAGTCAGTTGATGTTAATATCAACCGCGAGTTGATAAATGGAGGTTGCCATGTTGGACCCCGCAGATTTTCCGAACGCCATCGCGTTCGCATTTGAAGCAGTAGGCGGCATCGGAGCCGCCGCCAAGGTATGTGACAGGAGTTACCAAGCACTCAATAAATGGCGCTTGGCTGCCAGCCTTCCACGCACCGATTACACAGGTGAAACGCACTACGCGAAGCTTCTAGCGACTGCTGCAGAGCAAAAGGGCAACGCTTTTGACGCTGCCTGGCTGCTCAACGCATCGGCCCCGCAAAAAGCTGCAGCGTAGATAGAAAAAAGGCGACCCAAGGGCCGCCCAGTTCCTCCCGGCACACACCACCACAGTGCTGTCGGGTCGCGACGAAGGTAGGAGGGCACACCACATGCAAACCACCTCCCTTTATCGCGCTGCCAAGACACGGATGTCTTGGGTTGCTGCCTTTTCCACCACAGATTAGGCAGCTGTTGCGCTAGAGGTGAGCAACGGATTGTTCGCCTCGGCACGGTGCCGGTTTCGATCCCTAGATCTTGCCGGCGTTTGGGCCCTTTCAAGCCACGCGGCAAATGTATCACCACTACACGTCGCGAGGCACTGGCAACTTAGTAGGATTAATGCCATGAGCCGAGTAGCTTTAAGCTGTGTTGATCGAGCGCAAAAGGAAATACTGACGCTCGAATTAGCCCTGTACCACGCCGCACGGGACTATCCTGGCGGTGCCGCCGCAATCGCCGCCACCACCGGCCGCAATGCCACCACGCTGCAGCACAAGTTGTCTCCCACACATCCCTCGCACACCGTCAACATTCAGGAGTTCGGTGAGATCCTCGAACTGACCAAGGACCGCCGCATTCTCGATGCGGTGCACGCCCTTGTCGGCGACACGATCTGGCAGGAACTGGCTGAGGCGTACACCAACGACATGCCTGAGACCCTGACCACGGGTATCGCCATGTTTTTCCGGCAGGTCGCCGACTTGTCCGAAACCTGGGCCAAGCACATTGGCGACGGCAAGGTCGATGACCGTGAGCTGGCTGAGATACGACAGTTGGTGTTTCGTGGCATTCAGGGGTTGCTGGGCATGTACAACCGCGCCCGCTACGTCAATCAGACGACTTGCGGGGTGGAACGTGGCTGATATCGCTGATTTCGCAAATGACCTGGTGCAAGAGCGCATCGATCAGGCCGTCGCTGCACGCTTGGCGCTGATGTCCAACACGGCTCAGCATTCCCTGATGTTCTGTGAAGAATGCGACGGCCCTATCCCAGAGGCCCGTCGTTTGGCACAGCCCGGTTGCACGCTCTGCATTGAGTGCAAGACCGTCGATGATCAGAGGGCTACCCGTTATGCTCGATGATGTGATCAATCAGTTCGCGGACTATGGTCTTGAGCCCGCTCAGCCCTTGGTATTCGGCAAGCTCACCCGCTGCAAAACCACCCAGGACAAAGGCAAGGAAAAAAACGGCTGGTACGTCATCCACGAACACCGTACCGAAAAAAACGAGACGCTGATCTTCGGTAGTTTCGGTGACTGGCGTTCTGGCGATACCCAGAAGATCAAGGTTAAACCCGGACGTATGAGCCCCGAGGAGCGCGAAGTCATGCGCGCTCGGCAGGAAGATGCGAAGCGTAAGGCCGCTGAGATTGCAGCCAACGCATCACGCCGAGCGGCCAACCGTGCTGCCGGCCTGTTCAAGCGCATGCCCGAAAAGGGCAAGAGCGCCTATCTGTATCGAAAGCAGATCGTTGGCTTCAAGGTTCGCTATGCGCCACGTACTGGCGCATTTTTGGTGCCCATGTGCAACGTCCGTGACCAGATCGTCGGTCTGCAGGTGATCTTCCCGGTCAAGCAAGAAGACACCGGTCGGGATAAACAATACTGGCCGCACGGTATGTCAAAAGAGGGGGCTTTCCACCTGATCGGTCCCCACCCCGAGCCCGGCGAACCGGTGCTGGTGTGTGAGGGCTACGCCACAGGCGCAAGCCTGCACATGGCGACTTCGCTCACTGTCGCCATCGCGTTCGACGCGGGCAACCTGCTGCCTGTCTCCAAGGCAATGCGCGAGCGTTTTCCCGGCTGCCCGCTGATCATCTGTCGCGATGACGACTGGAAAACCAAGCGCCCCAACGGTGACCCTTGGAACCCAGGCGAAGAGAAAGCCAACAACGCCGCGTTGGTTGTCGGCGGTCAAGTCGTCGCCCCGGTGTTCTCCGGCGGGCGGGAGATCAAGTGGACCGACTTCAACGACCTGCACGTTGCCGAGGGGTTGGAGGCCGTACGCCGCCAGGTGCTCGCGGTGGTCAAGCCTCCTGCAGCAGGTGGTTGGAAAGACCAACTGGCCCGCACCGAAAACGGCTCCCTCATTGCGCACATGCAAAACGTCGAGCTGATCCTGGGCAATGACGAACGCTGGGCCGGTGTCATCGGCTACAGCGTGTTCAGCTCCAAGATCGTTAAGCTGCGGTCTGCGCCCTTCGGCGGCGGTGCTGGTGACTGGGCAGACATCGACGACATGCGAGTGATGAAGTGGCTCGCGCAGCAATACAACCTGCGGGTCAAAGCCTCCCATGTGATCGAGGCGGTCAGCGTGGTTGCCCACGACCACGCCTTCCACCCGGTGCGTGAGTACCTGGAGAAGCTGGAATGGGATCGCGTGCCACGCATTGAAACCTGGCTGACCGACGTGCTGGGCGTCCAGGCCAGTGAGTACTCGGCCAAGGTCGGTAAGCGCTGGCTCATCTCGGCGGTTGCCCGTGTGATGCGCCCAGGCTGCAAGGCCGACTCTGTGATGATCCTCGAAGGCGGGCAGGGCGCCGGCAAGTCCACGGCCATGGGCGTCCTCGGTGGCGAGTGGTTCATGGATACGCCTTTTGCCCTCGGTGACAAGGACAGCTTCCAGGCGATTCGCGGCAAATGGATCGTCGAGCTGGGCGAGCTGGACAGCTTCAACAAGGCGGAAAGCACCAAGGCTAAACAGTTCTTCTCCGCGTCTACCGACACCTACCGCGAGAGCTACGGCCGCAGAACGAATGACGTGCCACGCCAGTGTGTTTTCGTGGGCACCACCAACCAAGAGGAATACCTCAAGGACGCAACGGGCAACCGTCGTTACTGGCCGGTGTTCTGCAACAAGGTCGACTTGGAGCAACTGCGCGAGATCCGCGATCAGCTATGGGCTGAGGCGCTGTTCTGCTTTGAAGCGGGCGATATCTGGTGGGTGAATAAGGACGAATCCAAGATGTTCGCCGAGGCTCAAGACGAGCGCTTTGTGGTGGATGAATGGGAGGGGCCAATCCTGGCCTGGATGGAAGAGTCGCAGATCGGGGAGACCGCTACCGGCAACGAGATCCTGACCCAGGCGCTGAAGCTGGACTTCGGACATTGGGGCAAGCCCGAGCAGATGCGGGTTGGGGCGATCATGCACCGGTTGGGATGGCGCAAGCGGCGTATGCCCGCGCTGCCAAAAAGCGGAGTGCGCCCATGGGCCTATGAAAAGCCTGCGGGCTGGGGGCGTGCGTCTGCGTTGCAGCAGGCGGTGATCGAGGAGCCTTGCTTCGATGATTAAGCGAATCGACGAGATGCTCAAACTCTGGGCGCAGGATCTGCATTCGCCTGTGCCGGACGGTGCTGGCGGGCCGAGTGGCGGCAACATGATCGCTATGCTGATGGAGTGCAAAGGTGAGTTGATACGCGGCACGCGTGGAAGCCGGGTGCTGCTGGATGAATCGGCGGATATCGAGCTGATCGTCAACAAGCACTTGGCGCCCGAGCTAGCCCTAGTGGTGATGGAGCACTACTGCAATCACGAGAGCTTCCTCTCACAGAAAATGCTTCATTGCGGTTGCAGCGCGCCGACCTATTACCGTCGACTACACGATGCCCATGTATCCATCGCCGGCATGCTGATGGGGAAGGCTGCATGATCCTCGGCGTCACTCCGCATACCTCTGTCCTACTGTCCCGCCTTGTCCGGCTGCCATTACGCGCAGTTGGACAGGCGCAGGCCGCGCCGTCGCTGGGCTGTCCTACTGTCCAACCTTTACCCGCCCCACGCACACATGAGCATAGCAGGCACGTAGTCGCGCCCATGGCGCGCACGCGTGCTTTTAACTTTCTCTCTATACACAAGAGAAAAGTAAAAAAGGTAGGACAGTAGGGCAGAGCCCCGTATTTAGGCGCCTGTAGCTGTCCTACTTCGATCCAGAATAGTGGGACAAGTAAGACAGGGCACCAGAAGCGATAGCCGATTGAATGCGTTGTCCCTCCGTTGCACCTGCGTCATACCCGTATGGCACCCGTATTGCTCCATGGCATTAAAACCTGCTTGCTGCCATGATAATCCACCTGTAAAAAGTACCCATCTTCGATAGGTGCGACCGCAAGCAGCGGGACACACCACCACACTGAACCCGGCCATTGCGCCGGGTTTTTGCGTTTATGGGGTAGGGCGATGACGAACGAGCAGCAAGCGCTTATTGATATGCCGATCTGGATGGTGATCGTACTGTCCCTGGTCGGCGGCATATCCGGCGAGGCATGGCGAGCCGACAAAGCGGGGGTAAGCGGCTGGTCTTTGATTCGCCGCTTGCTCCTTCGGTCCGGGGCCTGCGTGGTCTGCGGGCTTTCCACCATGATGTTGCTGCACGCTTCGGGCATGTCGGTCCTGGCGGCAGGGAGCATCGGATGCCTCACCGCGATGGCCGGCGCCGATGTCGCCATCGGGCTGTATGAACGCTGGGCCGCCAAGCGGTTGGGCGTGTGCGATGTGCCGCCCTCGGGCAGCGGTCAGACATGATGTGCTGGAGGCCACGGAACACGTGGCCTGTAGCGGGAAGCGTCAAAATAGTGCGCCGAAAAGTCGCCGGGGACCCTGGCGGCATTCGAGGGACACGGGGCATGAAACCCGCGGGAAAGCGTTAGCGGCAGGGCTGCCAGCTTACTGAAATTCAATCCATTGAAATTGAAAGGTTTCCATTGAAAAGCCGTTGAAAAGGAGGGCTTATGACGGATCCACTGTTCCTGTCGAAAAGCGCTTTCGCGGTTCGCATTGGCAGGACGCCGAGCTACATCACCTGGCTGAAAGACAACAACCGCCTGGTGCTCTCGCCAGATGGCAAGAAGGTCGACGTGCTGGCAACCGAAGCATTGATCCTCGAAACCGCCGACCCCAGCAAGGCCGCCGTCGCGGCTCGACACCAGCAAGACCGGCTCCAGCGTGACGTTTACAGCCAACTGTCCCCCATGGTCGAGCCGACTAACACGGCTGCGCCGCCGCAGCCTGCTGGCGCGAAGAGCGGGCAACCTGACTTCCAGAAAGCTCGTGCACACCGCGAGTACTACCTGGCCCAGTTGGCCGAGGCCGAGTTTCACAAGGTGCAGGGCTCGCTAGTGGACATGAAGGCGGTCACCACCGGTGCCTACAACGCCGGACGCATGCTGCGCGATCAACTACTCAGCATGCCCCCGCAACTAGCCCCTGAACTGGCGGCGATGACAGACCCTTGGGAAATTGAGCAGCACCTGACCAAGGCGCTACGGCTGTCTCTGGAAGAGGCCGAGCGCATGTCTTCGGCCGACCTTGAACGCGATCTGATCACTACGAGTTAACCCATGCAAACGGAAAAACCTGACGGCGCTGAGGTGTACCGTGAGGCGTATTTCCGTGGGCTGCGTCCAGACCCTAGCCTGTGGGTGGACGAGTGGGCCGACGAGTACATGCGCATCCCGCGTGATACCGGCGCCGCCGAGCCAGGGAAGTATCGCACCGTGCGAACGCCCTACGCACGCGAGCCGATGCGGTGCCTGTCACCGGCTCACCCCTGCAAGCGCGTAGTGACCATGGTCGCCTCGCAGCTGATGAAAACCCAGATCGCCTTGAACTGGATCGGTGCGCTGATCCACATGGTGCCGTCGAACATTCTCACGCTGCTGCCCAGCCTAGGCTTGGCAAAGCGGGTGTCTTCGCGGATCGGCAAGACCATCAAGGCCACCCCGGTGCTGCGCGAGCGTGTGGCGGCGAGCCGCTCGCGGGACTCGCGCAACACCATGGACACCAAGGAGTTCGAGGGCGGCTCGCTGTACGTCACCACTGCCGGCTCTGCCGCCAACTTGGCCGAGCTGTCGGCGCGTTACGTGTACGGCGATGAGATCGACCGTTGGGAGGTCGACGTAGGCGAAGAGGGCGACCCCATCGAGCTGGCGGAAACGCGGGGCAGTACCTTCGGCCGCAATGCCAAGTTCTACTTCTCCAGTTCGCCGACGATCAAGGGCGCCTCGCGCATCGACGATCTGTTCGAGGGTAGCGACCAGCGTTACTACTACGTGCCGTGCCCGACTTGCGGGCACATGCAGACCCTGGAGTGGGAGCGGCTGCATTACTCTCAGGACGTCAGCGTGGTGCATTACGAGTGCGCCGGGCCTGACTGCGACGTGCTGATCGAGGAGCACCACAAGGGCGATATGCTCGCCCGTGGCGAGTGGCGTGCCCATGCCAAGGGCGATGGTGAGACCGTCGGCTTCCATCTCAACGCGCTGTATTCACCGTTGGGTTGGACAGGCTGGAAGTCGCTGGCGAAGCAATTCGAGAAGGCGAAAAAGGCACAGGCCAAAGGCGACCTTGAGCCCATGCAGGTGTTCTACAACACCCGTCTGGCTAAGGTGTGGGACAGTGCGCAAGAGCAGACCAAGGCATCGGTACTGATCGAGCGGGCACGCCAGGAAGGGTTCTCCCTCGGTGCGATGCCCGCCGCCGTGATGATGATCACGGGCGCCGTCGACGTACAGGCCGACCGTCTGGAGTTCATGGCAATGGGCTGGGGTGTCGGCATGGAACGCTGGGTCATTGACCACCGGGTGATTGCGGGCGACCCGTCGGACGAACGCACCTGGGCGGTGCTGGATGAACTGCTGAAAGAGCGGTACCGGCATCCCTGCGGCGTCGGCCTGGGCATTCTCGCGGTCGCCGTCGACTCCGGCGGCCACCACACCGACGAGGTCTACCAGTTCTGCCGCGTGCGGCGCTGGCGCAACATCTTCGCCATCAAGGGCGCGAGCAAACCCGGTAAGCCGGTGATCGCTCAGCGGCCGTCCATGGTTGATGTGACCTGGAAGGGCCAGACCGAACGCGGCGGCGCCGAGCTGTGGTTTGTCGGTACCGACACCGCAAAAGACTGGATCTACAACCGTTACCCGTTCGAGTCCGGCCCAGGTGCGCTGCACTTTGCCAACGACCTGCCGGACGAGTTCTTTGCCCAGTGCGTGGCCGAGCGCAAGGTCGCCAAGTACGTGCGGGGCCACAAGCGTATCGAGTGGATCAAGGGCAAGGCCGAGCGCAACGAAGCCCTCGACCTGATGGTGTATTGCCTGGCGATGGCGCATTACCTCGGCATCAACCGATATCAGGAACACGACTGGGACCGGGTACGGAACTCACTGGCACAGGCCGGTTTGTTCGATGAAAAGGTGGTCGCTGCTGAGCGTATAACGGTTGCCCCACAGGCTACCGCGACACCGCAAGTGGTGCCGCAACCCGTTGCCCCGGTCGCCCAACCGCGACCCGCTGCACCCCCTCAACGCCGCAGCTCCACCAGCGGTTACCTGAAGAGACGTTGATATGTCGTTTACTCCGAAGCACCTCGAAGCCATCGAGCGCGCCATCGCACGCGGTGAAAAGACCGTGCGCTACAGCGACCGCACGGTGGAATACCGCTCCATCGACGAACTGCTCAAGGCTCGCGACGAGATCCGCACGTCGCTGACCAACGCCGCCGGGCCGCGCTCTCGCGTGGTTCGGCTCATGCATGGAGGCAAGGGACTCTAATGGCCCGACATTATCCGACGCTAACCCGTAATGGATTCTTGCTGCCGTCGAACATCAAGGCCAGTTACGAAGGCGCCGGGGAGGGCCGTCGTTCGGCCAGTTGGGAAGCGACCGACAACGGCATCAACAGCATCAATACCCCGGCACTGCGCAATCTGCGTGCCCGCTCGCGGGCAGCGGTGCGCAATGACCCGTACGCGTTCAACGTCATCGACAAGCGCGTCAGCAACCTGATCGGCACCGGCATCACGCCAAGGCCGACCACGGACGACGCGGCACTGCGCAAACTCAAGCAGCAGCTGTGGGACGACTGGGTGGATGAAGCGGACGCAGACGAGCTGACTGACTTCTACGGCATGCAGGCCCTGGTGGCACGCACGGTGGAAACTGCTGGTGAATGTTTTGTTCGCTTGCGGCCGCGCAGTCCAAGCGAAGGTTTAGCGGTGCCGCTGCAGCTGCAGGCGCTGGCCCCTGAGTTTGTTCCGCACGACAAGTTCGAGACGGCCAAAAACGGCAACGTCATCCGCGCCGGGATCGAGTTCAGCCCGGCCGGCAAGCGTGTGGCGTACTGGATGTACTTGTCGCACCCACGCGATTCGTCGTCATTGAACGCCGGGTACAACCAGTTAGTACGGGTGCCAGCGACGCAGGTGCTGCACATCTTCGAACCCATGGAGCCAGGGCAACTGCGCGGCGTGCCGCGTCTGGCACCGGTATTGAAACGACTGCGCAGCCTGGACAACTACGACGACGCGGTGCTGTTTCGCCAGGAGGTGGCAAACCTGTTTGCTGGCTTCATCAAGCGACCGGCGCCGGACAGCGGGCACCAACCGCGTGACCCGGTAACGGGGCAACTGCTGACCACCGACCGCGACGGCTTCACACCGATGGTGGCCCTGGAGCCCGGCACCATGCAGGAGCTGGGGCCAGGTGAAGAGGTGGAGTTCTCCAAACCACCGGACGCCGGCAACAACTACCCGGACTTCATGCGTCAACAACTGATGGCTGCGGCAGCGGGTTCGGGCACGCCATACGAGATCCTCACGGGCGACATGCGCGAGGTCAACGACCGGGCGTTGCGGGTGGTGCTCAACGAGTTCCGGCGGCGCCTGGAGCAACTGCAATTCGGCGTCTACGTGCATCAACTGTGTCGCCCGGTACGTGCCGCCTGGATGGACATGGCGGTGCTGTCCGGTGCCCTTGTACTGGAAGACTACGCGCAACGTCGACGCGAATACCTGCGTACACGTTGGGTGCCACAAGGCTGGGCCTACATCCAGCCGGTGCAGGACGTGCAGGCGCGGCGGATGGAAGTGCAAGCGGGCTTCGGTTCACGCAGTGAGATGTGTCTGCGCAACGGCTACGACGCGGAAACCATCGACGCGGAAAACGCCGCTGACCTCGCCAGGTCCACCGATCTGGGCCTCAACTACACCACGCTTGATGCCATCGAGCCGATTGATGACAAGGAACAACCATGAGTAAAAAAGCGATCCCGCGCATTTATGACAAGGCTGGCAAGCAGGTAAAAGTCGCGGATAAGAGTTGGTACACCTTTCAGGCCCGCGGTGAAGCCGAGCAGCAAACCATTGAGGTGTTTGTATACGGCGAGATCGGCACCTGGGGTGTCAGCGCTAATCAGTTTGTCCAGGACCTGCGTGCCATGGATGACGGCGCGTCGCCGGTAATCGTTGCGTTCAACAGCATCGGTGGCGACTTGTTCGACGGCCTGGCGATTCACAACGCGCTGTCGCGCTTGGGCGACCGCTGTACCGGGCGCATTGATGCCTTGGCGGCTAGCGCGGCCAGTGTCGCGGTGTGCGGCGCTCACCGGGTGGTGATTGCGGCCAACGCCATGTTGATGATCCACAACCCCTATACATTCACTGGGGGGGACGCTGAAGACTTCCGCCGTGTTGCTGATGTGTTGGACCAGACGCTGGAAGCGATCATCGCGGCCTACAAGTCCAAGGCGCCCGACATTGACGAGGCCGAGCTGCGGCGCATGGTCAACGCCGAAACATGGCTGACGGCCAATGAGGCGGTGGCGCTGGGCCTGGCAGATGAAGTGGGCGACGGCCTCAAGGTCAAAGCCTGTCTCGGCCAGGGCAGTGTCTTGCAGCGCTTCCAGCATGCCCCGGCTGAATTGCTGGCCCAGTTAGATGAAGAGCCAGATGTCGAGCCGGCTGATCCTGTAAACCCTCCGGATCCAGCACCCGTATTGGACGCGGCCGGCTTGGCGTTGATGGTTACCAAGGGGTGTGCGGCGGCAGGCATCAGCAACCTGGTGGACCCGATACTCGCTTCGACGAAGCTAGAAAGCGAAGCGGTAGTCACTGCGGCGCTGACCAAGGCAAAAGCGCTGCACGGCTTGTGTGTCGCGGCACGATTGCCGGAACTGACCGGTGAGTTCCTGGCCGCTGGCTTGGATGAAGCTGCTGTCAGAGCGCGCTTGTTTGACAAGCTGGTCAGCAGCGGCGGTGGTTTTGAGATCAACAACAGCCTGCCGCTGGACAACGACCCGGAACCCACCATTAAGGCCAAACAGGTCGACACCCATTCAATCTGGGCTACCCGTCAGGCGGCACAGAACGGAACCTCGAAAGGAGCAAGAGCATGAAAATCGAATCGATGCACGCGGGAGAGTTCCTGCTGTCCGAAGGCGCTGGCAACATTTCCCGCGAAGCGATCAACGTTGCAGCCGGGCCAGCCCTGGAGCCGGGCCAGATCCTCGGCCTAGTCACCGCCACCAGCGAGTTTGCCCCGTACCAGCCA
The DNA here is from genome assembly GCF_001728935.1 of Pseudomonas sp. AP42. NCBI lineage: Bacteria > Pseudomonadati > Pseudomonadota > Gammaproteobacteria > Pseudomonadales > Pseudomonadaceae > Pseudomonas > Pseudomonas sp. AP42. Next base: position 20,124 of record NZ_LYSO01000035.1, on the reverse strand, counting down.
ACCGCCGAGGACGGTACCGAAAACGCCGTCGCGATTCTCTATGGCCCGCTGGGCGAGTCCGATGTTGCCCGGCGCGGTCGTGCCATTGTGCGGCTGGCCGAGGTCAGCGAAGCGCACTTAACCGGCCTCGACCCCGCCGCCGAAAAGGCCCTGGCCGCCCATTTCGTGATCGTCCGCTAAAGCTTTCACCTCATTTATCCATCCCGCCGAGTGCGGGATTTTTCGTTTCTGGAGAGTTCCCCATGGCCGATATCGCCATTTTTGAAGACGATGCATTCAGTGTCTCCTCGTTGACCGCTGCGATCAATGAACAGGAATACCTGCCGGGCCGTATCAGCAGCCTTGGCCTTTTCCGCGAAGAGGGCATCAGCACGTTGACCGTGCAGATCGAGAAAGACGGCGACACCCTGGCCCTGGTGCCATCGGGCGAGCGCGGCACCTCGGGCCTGGTGGTTGGCGGGACCAAGCGCACGTTGATCCCTTTCAACACCGTGCACCTGCCTGAGCGCTTCACCATCAAGGCTGATGAGATCCAGGGCATCCGCGCCTTCGGTACCCGCAGCGAATTGCAGGCCGTGCAGGATGTGGTCAACAAGCGCCTGGCAAAGGCCCGACGACAGCTGGATGCCACCCACGAATTCCAGCGTATGGGCGCGTTGAATGGGCAGGTGTTGGACGCCGATGGCAAGACAGTCCTGTTGGATATTTATAAATCCTTCGGCGTGAATCGCCAGAAGCTACCGATGGGCTTGAACAGTCCAGATACCGAGTTGCGGGTCAAATGCGGCGAGGCGCTGGATATGCAGGAAGAAGCCCTCGGCAGCGTCACCAGCAGCGGCTCCCGCGCCATGTGCGGCAAGAACTTCTGGAACAAGCTGATCGTCCACAAGTCGGTCAAAGAGACTTACCTCAACACCATGCAAGCCGCGTCTCTACGTGGCGATGCCCGTGAAGCCTTCGAGTTCGGCGGGATCGTCTGGGAGCGTTATCGCGGCAAAGTTGCTGGTGTTGCGTTTGTCCACGACGACAAGGCGTTGCTGATCCCCGAGGGCGTCCCTGATCTGTATATCTCGTCCTTCGCACCGGCCGACTACATGGAAACGGTCAACACCCAGGGCATTCCGTACTACAGCAAGATCGAGCCGCTGCCGTTCAACAAGGGTGTGGCCGGCGAAGCCCAGTCCAACCCTCTGCACCTGTGCACGCGGCCTCGGGCGCAGATCCTGCTGGAGATGTGATCGTGGCCTTCCGGGATCTGATCGACGACATCGACGACGTGGTTTTTGAAACCCTGGGCGACAGTGCTGTGATCGAGGGGCGCCCGGAGCCGGTGCTGGGTATGTTCTCGGCACCCTGGAAACAGCCTCAGTTCGGCAAGCTCAACACTGGCCTGCGAGAGCCGCGCTTCGAGATTCGCGTCAAGGATTCGGATGGCTTGGTCAAAGGTCTGCGGGTCAGCGTTGATCTGACGGCGTTGGATGGCGGTGGCGACTATGACCTGTTGCAACTTGAACCTAACGGCAACGGTCTGGTGGCGTTGATTTTGAGGAAGCGGCCATGAGCATCGGTAGCTATACCCAGCAGAAACGCGACGGCGGGATGCTCACTATCCAGCCGTCGGCGGTGCATGTTCAGGCGCTGAAAGAGTTCGGCGACATGGTGCCCAAGGCGGCAGCGGCGGCTCAGCGGCGTGCAATCAACAAAACCATCCGTTGGTTGCGCACCCACATTGCACGGGCTGTCGGCAAGCAAGAACGCATCGCTATCGGCGCCGTCCGGCAGCGACTTCGGGCGTATCCGGTTACCGGTGGCGATATGCGCGGCAAGTTGTGGTTCGGTATCAATGCCATCGAGGCCAGCCGCGTCGGGCGTGCGCGGCAAACCGGCGCGGGTGTTTCAGTCGCCGGCCGGCGTTACCAGGGGGCTTTCTACAAGAAGGTCTACGGCAGCAATGCTGATATCTGGATCCGCACGTCGAGCAAACACTTCAACACCACCGATTACCCGGATGCCGCGCAGGGTGGCAGGCGCTCTGGCTTCGTCGAAGAAAACGACAACCGCTTTCCCCTGGCGAAGGCCAAGGTGTCGTTGGAGCAAGTGCGACCGCACTTTGATGCCTGGGTGAAGCGTGCGGATGAGCGTCTGCTGGAGATCCTCACACAGGAACTCAACTTTGAACTGCAGAAGTATTTAAAGGGGACGCCGCGTGTCTGACGAAACGTTGAGCCTCGACCAGCTTTATCAAGCTATCGAGCAGCACCTGCAGGCGCATCTGCCAGGTGTTCAAACCGTTGCTGCGTGGCCGAACATTGAGGATCACATCCCATTGCCAGCTGTGTTCCTGGAGATGTCCGAGATTGAGCCGGGAGCTGATATCGGGACCGGTGAAACCACCATGGTCTGCAAGTTCGAAGCGCGGATCATCGTTGACCCCATTCAGGCTGATCATCATCGCCAGGTGGTGCAGCTGGCGACTCAGTTGATTGTGTTGCTACGGGCGCAGAACTGGGGCCTAGAGATCGAATGCGCTGAGTTTATTCAAGCGGTGCAGGACTGGACCCGTCCTGAGCTGGATGGTTACACGGTCTGGCTGGTGGAATGGAATCAGACGATTTATCTCGGTACCGAAGAGTGGCCTTGGCCGGATGAGCCGCTGGGCACGCTGTTGATAGGTGTCAGCCCTGAAATTGGCCCAGGCAGTCGAGATCAGTACGTCGCACCGGAGTTGCTGGCATGAGCTTCGCCAGCGGGGAAAGCGACCGCATGATCGCCGCTATGCTGATGGATTGCGTGGTGGCTGCCGTTGATACGACGGCCTCGCCGCCGGTTGTCAGGGTCAGGGCAGGGGAGTGGACCAGCGCCTGGGTGCGTTGGCACAGCGTCGCCGCCGGCAAGGCTCGGAACTGGCGAGTCCCCAGCCTGGGCGAGCAGGGCAAGCTGTTCAGCCCTAGCGGCAACCCGGCAATGGGCACCTTCATTCCTGGTCTATATGGCGATGCTGGTCCGCCGCCAGATAATCGGGATCATGTTGAGGTGTGGCGGTTTGATGATGGCGGGTCGCTGGTCTATGACTGGCAGGCCAATAGTTACAGCATCACGTTGCCTACCGGGACCGTCACCATCAAGGTCGGCGGCACCGTAGCCACGGTCACTGATAGCGCCGTAACGGTGGTTTCCGGGGACATCGGACTCACAGGCAATGTGACGATCACCGGGCCGCTGACGGTGACGGGTGATATCAACGGTGCCGGCAAAATCATTGATGCGGGTGGCAACACCGCAAATCACAAACACTGATTAACCGCTTATTTTTGCCCGCCGCGTGCGGGCGTTTTCATTTCTGGAGTTTGCCCACATGAACAAGCCCAAGTCGGACGAGCAGCCGGCCGCTCCCCAGTCATTGCCAGCACCGAAGGTAGAGTCGTCACCGAAAGCTGTTGGCCTGCCTCGCCGCTTTCGCGACACCGTGTTCACCTCGCGAACGCTGATCACACCGCACGGCGAAAGCTTGGTGGTTATCAAAGGGGTGGTGACCGCTGACACCTCTGATCAATACGAATTTCTTCAAAGCCATCCTGACCTCGAACCCGCGCCGGAGTAACCCAGATGATCGGAATGGATCGCCGCACCGGGCAGCCCATCTCCGGCATCGAGCATCTGCGTCAGTGCATTGAAGACATCCTGACCACCCCGTTGGGCAGCCGCCGGCAACGGCCCGACTACGGTAGCCAGTTACGCCGCTTCGTCGACCTACCCGTTACCGAAGGTTGGAAAAGCGCAGTCCAGGCCGAAGTGGCACGGGCGCTGGGGCGATGGGAACCCCGGCTCAGTATCAGCCAGGTGCGTGTGGTGGCTGTTTTAGATGGCCGAATCGAGTTTGAACTCAAGGGCCTGTTCAAGGGCGAAAACGCGCTACTGAGGGTCGCCGCATGAGCACTGTGGATTTATCAGCGCTGCCGGCGCCGCCTGTGCTGGAGGATCTCGACTTTGAGCAAACCTACGCCGAGGAGTTGGCCGCGTTTCGTTTGTACATGGGCGAGAACTGGACCGCCGAGCTGGAAAGTGATCCAGTGGTCAAGCTTTTGGAGTTGGGGGTTTACCGGCGCATCCAGAACCGGGCCCGAGTAAATGACGGGGCCAAGGCACTGATGCTGGCTTATGCCATTGATGGTGATCTTGATCAACTGGCTGGCAATGTTCGACTGCAGCGCCTGGTGATCCAAGAAGAAAACCTCAATACCGTTCCTCCGACGCCTCGGGTGATGGAATCCAACGACGCACTGCGTGAGCGGGTGCAGTTGGTTTACGAAGGGCTGACAACCGCCGGCCCACGCAACAGTTACATTCTGCACGCCCGTAACGCGTCTGCCCTGGTGGCGGATGCCACGGCTGAAAGCCCATCCCCAGCAGAGGTGGTGGTCACCGTACTGCACCTGCAGGGCAATGGGGTCGCCCCGCAGCCGCTGCTGGATGCGGTGATGAAATACCTCAGTGATGACGACATCCGGCCTGTAGGTGATCGTCTCACCGTGCAAAGCGCGGAGGTCATTGAATACCGCATTGATGCAGTGCTGCACATGGCCGGTACCGGTTCGGAAAACGAGGCGATCCTGGCAGCGGCCGAGCAGCGTCTGGCGGGTTGGGTCAATCCTCGACGGCGGCTTGGCGTTGAGGTGCCACGTTCAGCCATCGACGCGCAGTTGCATATCAGCGGCGTCGGTCGGGTGGACCTTCCCAACTGGCAGGATATAAAGCCGACCAAGTACCAGGCGGCTTACTGCATCGGCTTTACCGTGAAGCAGGGAGGGCCGTCGTGAAAAGCCTACTGCCTATAAACAGCACGCAACTGGAACGGGCCATTGAAGCGGCGACCGACGAAGACACCGACGTGCCGTTGCGCACTTTGTACAACCCTGACACCTGTCCGGCGCACTTGCTGCACCAACTGGCCTGGGCCTGGTCGGTGGACCGCTGGGACAACAACTGGTCGGAAGCAGTCAAGCGTTCGGCCATCCGTTCGGCGTTCTACGTACATGCACACAAGGGCACCATTGGCGCGTTGCGTCGGGTCGTTGAGCCGCTCGGTTACCTGATTGAAGTCCAGGAGTGGTGGGAGACCACTCCTACGGGTGTTCCCGGCACCTTTGCCTTGAAGGTAGGCGTATTGGAAACCGGTATTACCGAGGAGATGTACCAGGAACTGACCTGGCTCATTGACGACGCCAGGCCCGTCACGCGCCACCTGACAGGCCTAGCCATCAGCTTGGAAACCACGGGCACCATCAATATTTTCGCCAGCACTTACGACGGCGATGTTATCGACGTCTACCCGCCAGTCGTTCGCGACATCGTCAGCACGGGCGTCATCGGCAGCGCTGGCCACGAACACTCAATTGACATGCTCGAAGTGTATCCACCGTCACCCGCTGCTATTTCGGTTGATTGCTACCTCGGCATGTCCGGGCGCGAACATTCCATAGACTTTTTGGACGTATACCCATGATTGTTGACGAGACTACGCAGTTTTTTGCCATCCTGACGGCGGTCGGGGAAGATAAACAGGTTAAAGCAAATTCCGGCCTCATGAGCTGGAAGCTCACCCATATGGCCGTGGGTGACGCCAATGACACCAATCCGATACCTGACCGCCTACAAAAGACTTTGATCAATGAGCGCCGCCGAGCTCCATTGAACTCGCTAGGTCCAGATCCGGCGAATCCTAGCACTCTGGTGGCCGAGCAAATTATTCCCGCTGAGGATGGCGGTTTTTGGGTTCGTGAGCTGGGGTTGTTCGATTCAGACGGAGACTTGGTGGCAGTAGCTAACTGCGCGCCTAGCTACAAATCTAAGCTTTCCCAAGGCTCCGGCCGTACGCAAATTGTGCGTATGAATTTCATTGTCAAAAGCACAGCCAACGTGGTGCTGATGATCGATCCGTCAGTGGTGAATGCGACCCGTAAGTATGTAGACGAGTCGATCACCACCGCCATCAACAAACTGGACTTTAAACAGTCGGTATTGGTGGCGACCACCGGCCCTTTGGTCCTGGCCGGAATTCAAGCTATCGACGGCTTTGTGGCTCCTGCGGGCTCGCGGGTGCTGGTAAAAGATCAGGCGCAGGCGAAGGACAACGGTTTATACCTGGTTGGCGCTGAAAGTTGGGTACGCGCGGTTGATGCCGACAGTAGCGACAAAGTGACGCCAGGTTTGCTTGTCACGGTCGAGCGCGGTACCGCCAACGCCGACACAGTTTGGCAACTGATCACAGATGGCCCGATAGTTGTGGGAACAACACCTCTGACTTTCCAATGGGCCGCTGGGCAAAATGTTCCAACACCTGCCGTTGACGACAGATCTAAACGTAGTGCCAACACCGAATCGGTGCGGACTCAGATAGAAAGCCCTAAACAGGCGTTTCCTGTTCACGTCTACCGAAAAAATCGACTGATCAATGGCGCCTTTCAGGTCTGGCAGCGGGGTAAGTCTGGCGTTATTGGCAAAGCCAACGGTGACCCTGAAAGTGCTTTCGGCCCGGACCGCTGGATGATTTACAGCCCAAAGAACGCCATGTGCAATTGGAGCCAGCTGCCACTTGAGCAAGATGCAAATATCAACGAAGCAAAGTTTGGCCTGCGGCTTTCTCGCCAAGGTGAGGGGCAGGGTTGGAACCTTAGTCAGCGCATCGAGAATGTCGAAACACTGGCCGGCGGAAAGGTCACCGTATCGTTCTATATGAAAACCAGCGTGCCACATACGTGCGCTGTGATTCTTCGTCAAAACTTTGGGGTTAACTCAACCGAGCCGAACGTTGATGTGGGTACCTCGGTGGAGCTGACAACAGTCTATAAAAAATACGTTGTCACCCTCGACTTGGGCGCCGTGGTGAACAAGAACAAGGGTGTCGCCAATGACTTTCTAGAAGTTATCTTTGCCAGTTGGGGAACGGGCGCCCACTACACGGACATTACCAATGTCCAGATTGAAACTGGCAGCGTGGCGACCCCTTACGACTACCGGACCTATCAGGAGGAGCACCGCGCATGCCTACGTTATTTTGAGAAATCATTCCTCCAGGATCACCCGATCAAATCGAACAATGGGCCGTCGACCTGCATAGCGACCTTTACACAAGCCGCCGCTGCACAGTCTTCACAGTCGGCTTTGCGTATGGATTTTCGAGAAATCAAACGCGTCGTTCCAACGTTGAAGTTGTATTCACCAGGTGAGCAAACATCGGAAGTATGGGCGCAATCGCTTGGTAAGCCATGCACGCTGACCAATATTCAAAGTTTGTGGGCAACCGGCTTTGCATTGTCATGTGTGCCGCCGAGCGGCTCCGTGCCCGGCTACACGCTTCAAATCGAGTGGACGGCAGACGCTGAACTTTAAGGTGATCTCATGGATAACATTCAGTACAAACACAGTCCGGCCGGTGTGCAGCGATTGCCCGATAGCGTGTTTATTCCCAACGACATGGGTAATAAGGACTGGGTCGCTTATATGGGTTGGGTGACAGAGGGGGGGCAGACGCTACCGCTTTCAAACGCTGATGACGATGCCAATGCCGAACGCCGTTGGCGCGATGGTGAACTGGAGTCGGTCAAATGGATGCGTGAGCGCCACCGCGATGAGTTGGAGTTAGGTAGTGCCACGTCACTGACTACGGACCAGTACGGCGAGCTTCTTGCCTATATGCAGTTCCTGCGCGACTGGCCCCAGTCAACGAAGTTTCCGACTCAAAAATACCGGCCCAAAAAGCCTGGCTGGATCGACCAGCAAACTCTTTAGCGCTCCGCATAGCCGGGGCGTTTTTGTATCCGCCGCTTACCCCCTCAAAGCCTCGCTCATGCGGGGCTTTGTCATTTCTGGAGAACTCGCATTATGGCCTCTTCCGGTCGTTTTCACGGCGTTACCGTCACCTTGGTAGATACCGGGGCACGGACCATTGCGCTGCCGTCGTCGTCCATTATTGGACTATGCGACACCTTTACTGTGGCGCCAGCGGCATCCGCCAAACCCAACGAACTGACGCTGATCACCAGTGAGCGTGAAGCGGTTGCCGCCTGGGGCGAAGACTCCGCGATCACGCGTGCATGCAAGGCGATTTTCGTTCGTGCGAAGGCCGTGGTCATTGGCTGCGGCGTTGCCAAAGTTGAAGACCCTGCTCAGCAGACCTCCTCAATCATTGGCGGTGTTCTGGCATCGGGGCAGCGCACTGGCATGCAAGCACTGCTGGACGGCAAGAGCCGGTTCAACGCCCAGCCGCGGCTGCTGATTGCCCCAGGTCATACCGCGACCCAGGCGGTTGCAACTGCGCTGGATGCATTGGCCGGCAAGCTTCGGGCCTTGGCGATTCTCGACGGGCCGAACACCACGGACGAAGCCGCAATGGCCTACGCCCAGGAGTTCGGCAGCAAGCGCTGCTTCCTGGTCGATCCGGGCGTGCAACTGTGGGACACGCTGCAGAGCAAAACCATCAACGCGCCGGCCTCGGCCTTCGCCGCTGGTTTGTTTGCCTGGACGGATGCCGAGTATGGCTTCTGGTCTTCGCCCTCGAACAAAGAGTTCGTCGGCATCACTGGCACCTCGCGGCCGGTCGAGTTTCTGGATGGCGACGAAACCTGCCGGGCCAACCTGCTCAATAACGCCAACATCACCACCATCATCCGCGACGGCGGGTATCGCTTGTGGGGTAACCGTACGCTGTCGGCGGATCCCAAGTGGGCGTTTGTTACCCGTGTGCGCACGGTCGACATCGTCATGGACGCAATCTTGGCGGGGCACAAGTGGGCGGTCGACCGTGGCATCACCAAGACCTACATCAAGGATGTCACCGACGGCCTGCAGGCATTCATGCAGGACCTGAAAAACCAGGGCGCGGTGATCAACTTCGAGGTTTTCGCCGACACCGAACTGAACACCGTCAGCCAGCTGGAGCAGGGCAAGGTTTACTGGAACATCCGTTTCACCGACGTACCGCCTGCCGAGAACCCGATTTTCCGGGTCGAGGTCACCAATCAGTGGCTCACCGAAGTCCTGGAAACCGCCGCCTAAGGAGGCTGCACAATGATTCCTCAAGTGCTTTTCAACACCAACCTGTTCGTCGACGGCATCAACTTCAAGGGCGATGTGCCCAGCCTGAGTTTGCCGAAGCTGGTGGTTAAAACGGACGAATATCGCGGTGGCGGCATGGCTGGCCCTGTCGAGATGGACATGGGCCTGGAAAAGATGGAGGCCAGTTTCACCACCAACGGCGTGCGCCGCGAGGCCATGAAGTTTTTTGGGCTGTCCGATCAAACCGCCTTCAACGGGGTTTATCGCGGTTCGTTCAAAGGGCAAAAAGGGCAGACCACAGCAGTGGTGGCGACCTTGCGCGGCATGCTCAAAGAGCTGGACCCAGGCGACTGGAAGCCAGGCGACAAAGCCGAGTTCAAGTACTCGATTGCTGTCAGCTACTACAAGCTGGAGATCGCTGGCCGCCTCATTTACGAAATTGACATGGTCGCCTCGATCCGGGTGATCGACGGTGTAGATCAACTGGCATCCATGCGCAGCGACTTGGGCCTCTAAGGAATTTATCGAATGGCTACCCCTGAACTGAAAAAACTCCCTACCTGGCTGAAGCTCACCGCCGAAAATGCCACCATCACCTTGTCTCGGCCCTCTGAGGTCAACGGCGTGACCGTTGATACCCTGACGATTCGCTCACCCACGGTGCGCGAAGTGCGCGCTGCTGATCGCGCCTCGGGCGACGACGAAGAGCAGCGCGAGCTGATGCTGTTCGCCGGCCTTTGTGAAGCAGGCCAGCAGGATCTGGAGGGCCTGAAGCTGGTGGACTACCACCGCCTGCAGGCCGGTTATTTTCGCCTGGTGCAGGACGACGGGGTTTAACCCCGCACTGTTGAAACTGGCGGCCAAACGCTTGGCGGCGGAAACCGGATTTTCAGCCGCCGAGATTCAGGCCATGCCGTTTGCCGAGATGGTCTGGTGGCTCTCGGATTGAGCCACCTACCGTAATCACTCGCTACAGGGAGCCACGACATGGCAAACAAACTCGCGCTCGGCCTGGTGATTGGCGGCGCCGTCAGCTCCACGGTGGGCACGGCCTTCAAGGATGTGCAGGGGCGGATCAAGCAGCTTGAAGCTCAAGGCACCAAGGCTCGGGTGCTGCAGCGCACGATTGGTGACACCATCCGACTGCGGGAGGAATGGAAGAAGGCCAATGATAGCGGCGCCGCTGGTGCCAGTACGTTGCTGCGCAAATTGGAATCCAATCTGAGCACGCTGAAAAAGCAGGGTGTCGAGGTGCGTAACCTCGCCAAGGCTTATCAGAGCATGGAGCAGGTCGCTCGCAAGGCCGACCTGAAAGCCACCGGGTACTCTCAGGTCAAAGATGGCAAAGAGGGCCTTACCGGCACGTTGGGTAAGGCGGCGGCTGCTACTGCTTTAATCGCCATTCCCACCAAGGTATCGGCCAACTACCAGACGCAAATTCGGCAGATGGCGCTGTGGGCACACACTGCCGGCACAGACGCCGAACAGAAAATGGCCGACAAGATCAGTGAGGTGGCCGCGAAGAAGGGGATGGGGCAGCAGGCTCTCGCTCGGGCGGTCGGTGGCTTGATCGAGAAGGGCATCGACTGGGAGGAGTCGGTGGACTATGCGCCGCTGATTGCTGACCTGGTCGACGGCCAGGGCATGGAGGCCGGAACCATTGCCACCTTGTTCAGTGCCTTCAAGGAGGCTGGGGTCAAGAAGGAAGATATGGGCGCCATGCTGGGTCAGGTGGCCGCTGCGGGTGACATTGGTGCGTTCGGCCCCAAGGACATGGCCAAGTACATGCCGGCACTGCTCGGCACGATTAAACGCCTGGGTATGGAAGGCCCGGAGGCCGTGCGTTTCCTCGGCGCGAGCCTGCAGTCGCAGTTCTCGCAGACCCAGGACGCGGCTGCTGCTGCGACCAACATGAACAACTTGCTCAACGCGGTGATCAGCAGCACCAGCCAGGAGCGATTCGCGAAACAAGGCTATGACCTGACGAGTTCGATTCTGGCCGCTACCAAAAGCGGCAAGGCGTCCAACCCGGTTGAAGCCTTCATTATGCTCAGTGAGCAGCTGATCCAAAAACAGGATCCGGCCAAGGCCAAGAAGGTTGCGGCGCTCAAGGCCAAGATCAAGGCGTCCAAGGATGGCAGCGCCGAGGAAGAACAGGCCATGGTCGCGCTGATCCAGGCGGCGGGTTTGGCGAATATCGTCAGTGACCAGAGCGCGAGTGACGGGTTGCTCGCCCAGATCAAGTACGGCAACACGATCAAAGACAACATGACCACCATCAAGAAAACCGATGGTAAGGCCAAGATCGAGTCCGACGCGGCGAAAGCTCGAGAGACATCCAACGCCAAGTGGAGCGCGGCGACATCGAGCATGGAAGCGACCATGACCAGCCTCGGTGATGCGCTACGACCGCTCACCGACCTGGCGGCCGATGGCTTGACCAAGGTTGGCAATAGCATTGCGGGCCTTGCCAATGAATTCCCGAAAATCGTCAGCAGTACGACGGTAGCTATTGGTGCGATTGGTGCAGCAGTGGCAGCGTTTCAGACATTCAAGATCGGCAAGGGCCTGATTAATTTGGCGCGTGGCGGTTTGGGCGGAAAAGCAATTGGTGTGCAAAAGGTATTTGTCACCAATTCGAATCCAGACGGCGTCCGTACAGGCAGGGGCAAAGGCGGTACAACGTTGTCGGTGGTGGAGAAAGGGCTGAAAGCTGCCGCCGCCTTACGAGATAAGGGTGGTCCTGGGGCTGATCCGAAGGCGGGTGGTTTGGATCCTGTTGCCACGGGCATTGATGTCGTCTCGATGATTCAAGACGCGGTGGGTAGTGGAGGGGAAGCCGCAGAGCCGGTGGGCGGTATTCAGCGTGTGTTTGTTGTGAATATGGCGTCCATGGGCGGCATGGGTAATTCACGGTCTGCACGGCGCCGAAATAGGAAACCGTCTATTCCTCGTACTTCGCGGCGCCGACCATCGGCTCCGCCACGATCACCGCGTCCGATTGGTCCGCCGCGTGCATCTGCGCCGGTACGGCGTCCGCCGGTTCAGCCACGGAGTCCGGTTACTCGGCCAGCGACACCTCCCGTGCCTGCGCCGGCTTTACGGCCACCGGTTCCAGCGCCTGGTCCTCCTGTTTTGCCAGGGCCTGGAACGAAGATGCTGACCTCGGTCGCCGGGGGTGTCGGTAAGGTTGGTAAAGCGGCCAAAGTAGTTCCGGGCGCCTCCTTGGTCGAGGCCGGCAGCATGGTGCTCAACACCTACCTGACTGCTGAAACGCAGGACGAAAAAGCGGAGGGCTATGGTGAGGCCGCCGGAACACTTGCCGGCACGATGGCGGGTGCGGCTGCGGGCGCTGCCATTGGTTCAGTGGTACCCATCATTGGCACAGCCATCGGCGGCATGGTGGGTGCATACCTTGGGAGCATGGGAGGTCAGCAACTGGGGGGCTGGGCAGGGTTGTCGATGTTTGGCAGTGACAAACCCAAAGCGACCGCCGCACCGATTACACCGATGTTGATGGCGGCGCGACCTGGGCCAGCGGTACCCAGTCTGGCAACTATGGCGAATAGCTTCGCCGCTCGGCAACCTGTCGTTGTGACGACTCAGCCAACACCTGCAGTGCAGGATATCGGAACGGCTGTGGCTCCCTTGTCGCCTGTTGCAAAACCGCTGATTCAGGCGGTACCGGTGCCGGTAAATAGCCTCGCCGTGCCTCCGGTGCGGCAACAGGCGCTGGTTGCAACAGCAACGCCGAAACCAACAGCACCGATGATGATGCCAATGGGGCCAGCGTTGGGCGACGTCACTCGCTCACTGGCGGCGCCTGTTGCTCCAAAACCCGCCAATCTGGTTATTCAGGCGCCTGCGGCACCTAAGCCAGAGCCTGCACGGGTGGACCAGAAGTTCAGCTATTCGCTGAACATGCCGGTCACGGTTGAGGGTGATGCCAAGGATCCGCAGCAATTTGTTCAGCAGCTTCTACCCCTGATGCAGCGCGCACTGAATGACGCCGCACAGCAGGAAGCCCGACGTAATCTCTACGACGACGCCCATACATAAGGAGGGATCATGGAATATCTGGAGCAGATGCAGTCCGGCTTCAAATACCTGGTCAGCGCGGGCGAGGCGGGCCGGAGGAGCATTGATGGGATTATGGGACCCGTAAACGGCGCGATCAGCGAGATCACGGGTGCGGCTGCTGAGCTTGAAAATGTGCCGTTCCTACCGCCAGGTGCAGGTGAAAAACTCCAACGTGTCATGCGGGGGATTGGTGCAGCACAGGCCAAGGTCGGCGCAGTGGTTGAGACATACAGCCGAGCTTCGCGGGCGGCCTCTCAAATAGACGAGCGCCTGGGTGTCCTCAAAGAACAAGCCGCTAAGGCCGGCGCGGCTATTAACAAGGTGGCCGGGACGGTCAGCCCATCGCTGGCAAACGTTCTACCGACCGAAGCCCTGGGGCTGTCTCAGACTCCTCTCGCTGAGGCCGTGAAGCCGTTTCCTCACCTGCTGATCATCCAGCCGCTCAAGCCAAACACCCAACCCTACTACTTCAACCTGGATACGGCGGCCTTCGACGAGTTACGCCGGCAGACGGAGTTTCGCTGGGCTGCGCAAGAACGCCTCAGCCGTCGACCGGCGCAACAGGCCATCGGTATGGGCGAGGAAAAAATGACCCTAAAAGGCTCGATCTTTCCGGGCTTCAAAGGAGGGCTCAAGCAACTGGACACCCTGCGCAGCATCGGGGCCCAATTGCTACCACTGACCCTCACCACCGGCTACGGGGAAGTGCTGGGCACTTGGTGCCTGAAGAACCTCGAGGAAGAACAGAGCGCGCTGCTGCAGGGCGGGATCCCGCGCAAGCAAGTATTTACCCTGGAGTTTGTACGATATGGCGATGACCTGCAGAACGTCTGACGGCGACGTGCTGGATACCCTATGTAACCAGCTTTACGGACACCTCAACGGCACCGTGGAGGCGGTGTTGGCCCACAACCAAGGACTGGCCGACCAGCCGCAACCGCTCAAAGCCGGGTTGCTGATTGTCTTCCCAGACCTTCCTCTGGTCACGGACAAAACCGTGCAGCTGTGGGACTGATGGCCGATTGCCCCATAGGGCTGTCGCCGATAGACTCGCCCCTTTTGGATCGAGCGCGGGACGCCTCATGGAAAGATCAACAGTGTTAAGGACGGTAAAACGGGGCATCTGGGCTGAGTTGGGCTATCGAATGAATTGGATTTTCTTCGGCATTGTGGGGGCGATCCTCCTGGCCTTCATTCCCATCGTCGGTTGGTTTTTGGCCGTAGGCGTGATCCTCGCCACGCTGTGGAAAACCTTCGGTTTCCGTGAAACCCAGGTAGTCGGCAGTTGCCCGGCGTGTACCAAGTCGATGGTCATTGAGCCGAAGACCGACGTCTTCGCCTGCCCTGTGTGTCAAAGCTGTATTGCTGTTCGAGAGGACAGCCTGGTGGTGCTCGACATCAACTGAGCACCCATTCATGACGAAGCCCCGCAATGCGGGGCTTTGTCGTTTCTGGGGTATCGAAATGAAACCAACTTTTAGAATTGTCGCGGACGGGACCGATATCACGACCCTGATCAACGACCGCCTGCTTTCCCTGCGCACCGTCGACAAACCCGGCATGGAGTCGGATGACTTCGAGCTGCGTATCGATGACCGCGATGGTGCTGTGTCACTGCCCAAGCGCGGTGCCGGCATTGAGATCTACCTGGGCTACGCCGGCAACAGCCTGACGCGCCTGGGCCGCTACATAGTGGATGAGGTCGAAGCATCCGGCCCGCCGGACACCATTGTGATTCGCGGTAAAGCCAGCGACATGCGCGGATCCGGCAAAACCACTCGCACCGGTAGCTGGGAAAACGTCACCCTTGCGCAGATCGTCACCGACGTGGCCGCTCGCAACGGTTGGCAACCCGTATGTTCCATCACCACTGTGGTGCCTCGGGTCGACCAGATCGGCGAATCCGACTTCAACTTCATCACTCGCCTGTCCAAACAATACGACTGCACCGCCAAGGTCGCCGACGGCAAGCTGTTGGTGATGCAGCGTCAAGCGGGACAGAGCGCAAGCGGCAAAACCCTCGGCGTGGTCACCATCAAGAAAAGCGATGTCAGCCGCTGGCAGTTTCATTTCGCTGATCGCACCACGCAAAAGGCGGTCAAGACACGCTACCAGGACAAAAAAAACGGCGAGCTGGTGACCCTGGAGCTGGGCAACGATGACGCCCCGGAAGGCATGCCGCCGGTACATACCGACCGACACATCCATCCCAACAAGTCTGCAGCGGAACAGGCCGCCAAGGCACGGCTGAATGCGTTCAACCGCTCCTCTGCAGCAGTTCGGCTGGAGATGGTGGGGCGCACCGACTTGTTTGCCGAGCGCCATATCAACGCGCAGGGCTTCAAGGACGGATTGGATGGAGATTTTCTGGTGGACTCGGTGGAACAGGTGTTCACCCAGGCCGGCTGGTCCACCACGGTCGAGTGCAACGCCGGCAAAAAAGGCAAAGCCAAGGCCAAAGGTAAGAAACAGAAAAAGCCGCTCACTGTGCTGACAGTGCCGTGACCGCTTAACGCATCGAGGGACCCGCAACGATGAACTCAGGAGGCGCCATGCCCATCACCGAGCAACAACTTCAACGCATCATGCCCAACGCCCGCCGCCAAGCGGGCGTTTTTGTATCTGCTCTAAATGCAGCGATGATCAACAGGAAGATCAATACACCCAAGCGCCAGGCCGCATTCCTCGCCCAGGTCGGCCACGAGTCCGGTCAGTTGCAATACGTACGCGAACTGGGCAGCGATCAGTACCTCAGCAAATACGACACCGGCGCCTTGGCGGCCAAGCTCGGTAACACCCCAGAAGCCGACGGTGATGGTCAGCGCTACCGTGGTCGTGGCCTGATTCAGGTCACCGGTCACGACAACTACCTGCGCTGCAGTCTGGCGCTGTTTGGCGATGAACGATTGTTGCGCACCCCAGAGCTGCTCGAGCAGCCGCAATGGGCTGCAGAGTCGGCCGCGTGGTTCTGGTCGGTGAATGGGCTGAATGCGCTCGCGGATCAGGACCAGTTCAACACAATCACCCGTCGGATCAATGGCGGCCTCAACGGCCTGGAGGATCGGCTGCAGCTCTGGGATAGGGCGAGGGCAGTGTTATGCGTCTCTTCGACCTGATCCCCGCGCAGTTTCGAATCGCTGTCGTCGGCGGCTTGTTGCTGATGGTCGCCGCCGGATCCGCGGCGTTGGCCTGGACTGCTCAGGAGTGGCGTTATGGCAGCGTGTTGGAGCGGCAAGCCCGGCTGCAGGCGGACACCCTCAACGAAATATCCCAAGCTTCTGCTGCTCTGCAGCGTTCAGAGCAGGACAAGCGCCTTGCCCTGGAGCTCCGCCTGCAGAACAAAGACGAAACCCACTACAAGGAATTGACCGATGAGCAAATCAAGCAGGCTCGTCTGCGTGATCGCCTGGCTACTGCTGATCTGCGGCTGTCAGTCGTACTCGCCGCCACCGAAACCACCGGCAGCTGTTCAGTGCCAACCACCACCGCCACCGGCCGCGTGGTTCATGGCACCACAAGAGCCCAACTTGACCCAGCGCATGCTCAACGAATTATCGGAATCACCGATGCCGGCGACCGTGGATTGATCGCCCTGCGGGCCTGTCAGGCTTACGCAAAAGAAGTTTCTACACCGAAGTAAAAGGAGCGGCCGGGCAGGATGCGTCAACATCCAACCCGGCCACCTTCCCCGCAGATCGTCCCTGCAAGTCCAGCCAAGGCTCCTGCTTCGTGCACAAAGCGGAGCGAGCCTAGCACTGTTCATCCATACAGCAAAGGTCTTGCTATTTTATGTCTACACCCATCATCCCTTGGATGGGCGGCAAACGCCGCCTGGCCGACCGCCTTATCCCGCTCTTCCCGCCACACGAATGCTACGTTGAAGTCTTTGCCGGCGGCGCCGCGCTCTACTTCATGCGTCCCCAGGCAGCGCCTGTTGAAGTTCTTAACGACATCAATGGCGACCTGGTCACGCTGTACCGCGTCGTGCAGAACCACCTGGAGGAATTCGTCCGCCAGTTCAAATGGGCGCTCAGTTCCCGCCAAGTGTTCGAGTGGCAAAAGATGACCCGCCCGGAAACCCTCACCGACATTCAGCGCGCCGCCCGTTTCTTTTACCTGCAGCACCATGCCTTCGCCGGCAAAGTGACCGGGCAGACGTTCGGCACTGCAACGACCGGCCCGGCCATTAACCTGTTGCGGATCGAGGAAAACCTGTCAGCAGCGTGGCAGCGTTTGTCCGGCACGTATGTCGAAAACCTTGGGTGGCTGGAATGCGCCGAACGCTACGACCGGCCGCATACCTTCCATTACATGGACCCGCCTTACTGGCAGACCGCCGGCTATGGTGTTGACTTCCCTTTCGAAAATTACGAGCGGATGGCCGAGTTCATGCGGCGTTGCAAAGGCAAGGTGATGGTTAGCATCAACGATCACCCTGATATCCGGCGAGTGTTTGAAGGATTCCATTTCGAAACGGTGGATATTCGCTACAGCACCACAAACCAGCGGCAAGGCTCGTCAGGTCTCAGCGGAGAATTGGTCATCATGAACTGGCAACCAGATTCTCTGGGATCCCTTTTTTAAACTCACGCAGCAAGGTATCCATAACCCAAGCAACCTAATATTTTAGGACTTAAAAATCTCCCAAGCCTTCCGCAGAGCGTCAAAAACGTTGGTGAGCGCAATTAGTAAAGCGATCCATTTCATGATGTTTTCTCTGTAAAGAAATTCGAGCCTTCAGGGACCGATATATCGTTTGCGGAAATCAGTGAGGCTACGTAGGAGCTATGGCGGGAATCTACTTGTTGTTGGTTGTCCTAAGATTTGGTTTTGTGCCGAGTCCTTTTTAGGCTAGTACGCGGCTGGGTTTTAAGTCAATGCTTGTTGCTGTTTTTTTTGCGGGCGTAAGTTGGGGAAGTGACGCCCACTTACGCACGTACTTGGGGTCGATGCCCTGTAGTGGCCGTTTTTGTTGGGGTTTGGCGTTGTAGTGTCCTCCGCTAGCAGTGCTTTAGCGGTCTAGCGATAGCATCATGCGTTTTAACGTTTTAACGTTTTAACGTTAAAACGTTAAAACGTTAAAACGTTTTTGCGTATGCAAGGTACATAGGTACATAGGTACATAGGTACGTAGGTACGTAGGTACGTAAGTACAAAGGTACAATAGGGCATCGTAGTGGATCGACGAATTAACGAATTAACGAATTAACGAATTAACGAATTAACGAAATAGCGAAATGACGAAATAACGAAGTGAGGAGGTTGATGAGTTATGAAGTTATGAGGTTGTGAGGTTGTGAAGTAACGAAATGACGAGGTGGCGAAGTGACCATGACGAAATAGCGAGTGAGTAATGCTTCATTAAAATCACATGAGGGGGGATCCTTCCAGGTTGCTCGTTTTGAGCACAGCAGCAGAATTTTAGCAGCTAAAATTTCCTCGAACCGTATTGCTGCTGCGGCAGCCTATTTCCCATCAGACGGGAGAATTAAAGAGGCTCCTTGATTTAGGGGGTCACCGACTGCTTTGCCGACTGAATACCACTCAAAGTCCTCCACAGGCTGGCAACATTCCTTTGCTATTTCCGCGGCCCTGGCTGGAGTGAGGTCGGGGTCGATCCATTCCCTGGCGTGCTCAGGTGTCAGCACCAACGGCTTGCGGTCATGGATGTCCACCATGCCCTGATCACTGGCGGCTGTGATGATCACGAACCCATCGCCTTCGTGGGGATCCAGGCCAGGGTGAACTTGGGCAAGCGCGCCAAAGAACATGGGTTTCTGACTCTTCAGGCGAATGAAGTAGGGCTGCTTTCTCTTCGGATCGTCAGGGTCTTTGACCCACTCATACCACCCTTCACTCGGCACCAGGGCTCGGCCATTCGGCCAAAGTTGCTTGAAGAACTTTCCCGTGGTGACCGTCTCTACACGGGCGTTGATCGGATTGGGGCGATTGCCCTTGGCCCAGAACGGCGCCCATCCCCATTTGACTGCATCGATATGCAGCCCATCCTCTGCGGCGTGCAGTAACTGCACCCCTGTCGACGGGGCGACGTTGTAGCGATCAATAGGCTGAGCGTCGTAGCCGCCGAACAGCTCTATTTGGGGGCTCAGTTCCTCAATAAAGATCGCCATCCCTTCGTACTGCACAAATCGTCCGCACATGCGGCTTCTCCGTCTGTCGAAATCCCCTACAGAAAAATTGACCGCACGCGCCCTACAAAGTTAACTGTACATTCGTACAGTGCATGTAAAAGGCCGCATCATGAGCTTCACCATTTTAGGTCCTATCGCTGAGGCAGGCGTGAAGCTGCCTATGTGTTCGTTTCAGGTTCCGGCTGGCTTCCCTTCGCCGGCAGCGGATCATATTGAGCAGCACATCTCATTGGATGAGGTCCTGAATATCCGCGCACCGCATGTGTACCTGGTAGCCATCACCGGGGAAAGCATGCAGGGGATTGGTATTTTTGAAGGCGATCTCGCGGTGGTGGATCGTGCCATTGAGCCGGCGCACGGGCATGTGGTGGTGGCTCTGCTGAACAATGAGCCCGTCTGCAAGCGCCTATGTAAGCGTGGCCCAGAGGTTGTCCTTTTGTCAGAAAATCCCAAATACCCGGCGCGATACGTTCTCGAAGGGGATGAGCTGTCAATCTGGGGTGTGATCACCAGCACAGTGCGCAGCCATGTCTAAGCAGCAACCGACCTTTGCGCTGGTCGACTGCAACAGCTTCTATGCCAGTTGCGAGCGGGTATTCCGGCCGGACTTGGCGAAGGTGCCCATCGTGGTGCTGAGCAATAACGACGGCTGTGTCATTGCTCGAAGCTACGACGCCAAGCCGTTCATTAAGATGGGCGAGCCGTATTTCCAGATCAAGCACAAGCTCAAGCAACACGGCATTGTCCCGTTCTCCTCAAACTATGCGCTGTATGGCGACATGAGCGAGCGCGTCATGAGTCTGATTGAGGCGATGGTGCCGGCAGTTGAGGTGTACAG